>NZ_DDDQ01000157.1:0-31205 GCF_002336325.1 Roseivirga sp. UBA1976
AGAAACTACATTCACTTTGTGTCGCCTGAAAAACTCTGGTAAATCATGGTACTTAGGATTGGCCAATATAATGGTAAGGTTACACCGTACAATTATCTCTATATTTCTCTCAGAAAGCTGCTCTACAAACCACCTGAAGTCAGGATTCATTTCCGGGGCACCACCGGTAAGGTCCACTGTTTTAACCGGCATACCTTCAAGCGCATCGATAATCTGCTGCATGGTTTGGCGGGTCATAATCTCCTTTCGGTCAGGCCCGGCATCTACATGGCAATGTTTACATACCTGGTTACACATTTTACCCACATTGACCTGAAACACATCTATACCCGTAGGCCTAAGACTATGAACCCCCGATTCGTTCAGCTTTTGCTCAAAACTGGGGATACCAATTTTCTGATGATCGCTTAATATTTTTATCTGCTCTTGCGGAGAAGACAACCAGTGATTTGCTCTTTTGAGAGTGGCTAAAGACATAGATTACATTAATTTTTCTTTCATTTTATTCATCATTTGTACACCATGCACCAATGATGCTCCGCCCCTAATGGCTGCGGCTACATGTACAGCTTCCATCATTTGCTCTTCATCCGCTCCTTTTTTCATACTGGCATCGGTATAAGCATCTATACAGTATGGACACTGAATGGCGTGCGATACTGCCAGAGCAATAAGGGATTTTTCGCGAGCTGAAAGAGCCCCGGGCTTAAACACAGCTCCGTACCAATCGAAGAACTTGTCTCCCATTTCTTTCTGAAACTCGGTGATGTCTCCAAACTTTTTGAGGTCTTCTGAATTATAATAGGTCTTTGACATAGGTTAATAAGTAAACATTCTGAAAATGGACTGTACCTAAGCTTGGCTTCCTGCACATACGAAGTTAATCGGCCATGCAGATTTAAGCCGCTTTGGCACTCCAAATGAAACAGAATGCCTCGAAGAAACAAATGATAGAAAGAATGAATCCCGGAATACACCGGGATTTAAAGCTTCTGTCGGCTGACATACAAAACCACAAAAAGAAGCTTATGTTCAGTATCAGGCAGAAATAGCATAGGCACTCACCTGCTGATTGCGGTAAGCCGAGGGGGTTAAGCCTGTGTAACTGGCAAATAGTCGGGTAAAAGAGCTTACATCTTTAAAACCTACCTCATTGCAAATAGCTTGTACATTGCTTTCTCTATGACGAAGCAACCATTTGGAACGCTCCATGCGCAATGCGGTCACAAACTTTTTAGGGGTTATTCCAAAAGTCTTCTTAAATGCTCTGTGAAAATGATAAGGACTAAGACAAGCTACTCTCGATAGCTCATTGAGGTTTATTTCTTCGCAATAATGAGCCTGAATGTAGTCTCTGGCAATAGAAAGCCGCTTGTACAACTCCACTTTAGTCGACTGCTTTACAATATTCTGATTTTCAAAGTGGGTGAGTTGAGAAGAACAGTCGGCAAAGACCATTTCCAGAATTCGATTGAAGATTGAGTAATCGTCTATTTCATCGATTGAAAGATAAAGTTTGGCGTGAATAATATCGCGAATCACGGGCCGCACCTCTTCATCTACAAAAAAGGTGTGCAACGGAAATTCGGGCACAGAACCTACTAAGTCGTAGATACCGTTTTGGCTTATCAACTCATCTTCACTGTTCATATGAAAGTTCACAAAGTCTTTGACAAAAGACTCGTTGAAACAGAACGCCAACATAGTGACATCCTCATTGTTCTGGGCTCTAACCGTGTAATTAGTACCCGCATTCATTACCAAAAACTGCTGCTGATTGACCTGGAGCAGCTTATCTTCAATGAGATACTCCTGTGTGCCGCTTATTCCAAACCGCACAGAAAACCTCGTTTTCTGGTTTTCGCCATACAGATTGCTGGAGCTAAAAAGGGCAAAACCATTATTGATTCCTTCCATTTCTCCATTATCCGACTTCCAATAAATCTGACCACCCATCTTGTGGATGGTGTGTTGACCTTTATATGCTATCATTTTTTTGACCTTTAACCTGAATGTAATACTTGAGCAAATTATCACTCAATCTATTTATGTAAGTGGTAACATAAATAGAGCCGATGGTATATTCTCTGACAGAAATCAGGCACAACACCTAACCAAGCGTATTTCTTCTGTGACATGGCTCAGACACACTTAGAAGACAATTAGGTGGAATTGGGAGTAAAAAAACAGGATGATGCGGCCATAAAAAAAGCCCCCAAAAGTTGGGGGCTTTTTGGTGACCTCGCCAGGATTCAAACCTGGAACCTCCTGAGCCGTAATCAGGTGCTCTATTCAGTTAAGCTACGAGGCCGTACAATGACTTTGGTTAAAGTCCGTTAAAATAGGCTGCAAAGGTATGTAATTCTTTTTCTTTGCAAAAGAGCACTATTATAACTTTTAAAAAATACTAACTTTGCCACCGCTCAAATCGAGACATTCTATGAAAAAATTTGCGTTAGCCATCGTTGTTTTGTTCATGTTGGGAAATGTTGCCAAGGCACAAAGACCAGACCTTCCCGGAGCATTGATTATTGATGTTGGGGTAAACAATTGGACCGATGCGCCTGACAATCTGAGACTTAATAATTTTGAGTCAAAAACGGTAAACATCACTTACTATTACGACCTTCCCATAGGCAACAGTAAATTCACTTTTACTCCCGGACTAGGTTTAGGCCTCGAAAAATTTTCTTTAAAAGATAACTATACATTGACCAGTTCACTCGACAATACGGGCAACCTGGTGGTGGCCCCTGCCCAATTGACTAATCAACTAAGCAATGTATTCGAATTTGGTAAATCTAAATTCGCTGCCAACTACGTAGACATTCCTCTAGAAATACGATTCTATAAGCGCAAAAACCAATACTCAAGAGGCTTCAGAGCTGCACTTGGTGGCAAAGTGGGCATGTTGTATTCTTCATTTACCAAATACAAGTGGGAAGATACCACCGGTGAAAACCACATGGTAAAGAACAGAGCTGACTATGGTCTAACTCGTTTTAGATACGGTGTTCAGGGAAGAGTAGGCTTTGGTGGCTTTAGCCTCTTTGGCTATTATGAGCTGTCCGATAAGTTTGATGTAGCACCTGCCGGAGGAGAAAATACCCGAAACTTCACCTTTGGAGTTTCTCTGACAGGTTTCTAATAAAAAAGGCACCCACAGGTTAGTGTGGGTGCCTCAGGTTCTTCTAAAACAATTTTTTACTTGCCCAGAAAGTTGGGCTTTCTTTTTTCCAGGAAAGCCTGAACGCCTTCCGTATAATCGTGCGAGGCTCCTGCAATGTCTTGCATATATGCTTCGTACTCCAGCATTTCTGAAAGTGTAGCGTTTTGCGATTTGTTAAGCATAGCCTTCATAAGACCAATGGCCTTTGTGGGGGCAGCTGCATAATAGTCGGTGTAGGTTTTCACCGCACTGTCCAGCTCATCATCGGCAACACATTTATTAATTAGCCCCATGGCTTCGGCCTCTTTTGCTCCAACACGTGTACCCATAGTGGCCAACTCAAAGGCTTTGGCCGAACCTACCAACCGAGGAAGAAAGTAAGACGAGCCTGAGTCTAGTACCAAACCGATATTCACAAATACTTCTATAAGCTTGGCACTTTCGGCCGCCACAATCAGATCACATGCTAAAGCAAACGAACAACCGGCACCGGCCGCCACACCATTTAACCTACAAATTACCGGCTTGGGCATATTGCGAATGGCCTGTATAATGGGGTTATAGCGCTTATGCAGTGAATCTGAAAAAGACCTGTTTGGCTCTTTCGATGAGGCTTTCAGGTCTTGCCCACTACAGAAAGCCTTCCCCTCACCGGTTAACACCAGAACCCTTACCTCATCATTTTTCTTAGCGCTTTTTAGGGCGTCCTGTAACTCAAAGGTAATCTCGTTATTCAGTGCGTTGTACACTTCCGGCCTGTTCAACGTTATGGTGGCCACACCATTGGCAATTGTGTATTTAATAAATTCGTACATAGTCTACAGAAATAAGGATATGGAACCAAAACACACCCCAAAGCCCAGCATTGCTCCGGCCAAAACTTCTCTGGGTGTGTGAGCATTCAAATATAAACGAGCCCAAGATACCAGGCCACAAAGCAAGAGACTAACCAAGAGCACCGGAAAGAGTTCATGCGTACTTGGATAGGCTCTCTGAAGCGCCAAAACAAACCCCAGCCAACCAAAAACCCCGGCAGCATGAGCACTAATTTTCCAACGAAAGGTAATTCCATTGGTAGCCACCACTACCACCGTTATGGCTAAGAATGCCAGATTCAGCAATGGAGTCATCCAGCCTTGCCCTTCTATCATAAAAGTTACAATGAGGTAGAAAATAGAAATAAACAAGAAAGGCATTAGTCTGTCTCTTCTATTTTTCATGTGTAAGTCCTTTATAACCTTAGTGATTTTAAACATTACCACTGTGAGAGCCGGAATTACAAAAGTGGTGATAAACACCAGCCCTACGACAGTTAGTTTGCCATTATTGGTGAGATTACTACTATCTCTTAAATGAAAAAGTATGGTATAAAAAACCACCGAAGGCATTAGTAGTGGTTGAATCAGGTAGGTTATAAGCTTGGCCGCAAAATTCAAATCAAAGTTCTTTTCTTAGTCGGGCTACAGGAATATTCAATTGTTCTCGGTATTTGGCCACCGTACGTCTGGCAATATTATAGCCTTTGGCCTTCAACGCCTTTTCTAGTTTATCATCTGAAAGAGGCTTTCTCTTATTTTCCTTATCAATAAGCTCTGCCAATATGGTCTTAACCTCTCTGCTACTTACGTCTTCACCACTCATGGTAGAAATACCTTCGCTAAAGAAGTATTTCAGAGGAAATATACCGAAGTCTGTTTGTACGGATTTAGAGTTGGCCACCCTGGAAACGGTAGAAATATCCATCTGAATTTCGTTGGCAATATCTTTCAGAATCATAGGCCTCAACTTGGTCTCATCTCCCTCCAGAAAAAACTCGTACTGATACTTAACAATGGCCTCCATGGTTCTTAGCAGTGTATTTTGTCTTTGCTTTATGGCATCTATAAACCACTTGGCAGCATCTAACTTCTGCTTCACAAAGGTTACCGTTTCTTTGAGTTTCTTATCCTTCTTATCGCTCTTGTCATAGGCACTAAACATCTCGCTGTATGAGCGGCTCACCTTAAGCTCAGGAGCATTTCTGGAATTTAGTGTAAGATCGAGCTTGCCATTATTATTGGTAAGTAAAAAGTCCGGAATGAGGTACTGAGTTTTTACCAATCCACCGGAAACCCCACCTGGTTTTGGATTTAGGCGTGTAATAGAAGATATAGCCTCTTTAAAGAGTTCTTCATCTTCAAGATTGAGCTTCTTAATTATTTTGTCGTAGTGCTTCTTGGTAAATTCATCGAAACAAAGCGAAACAATGTTATAGGCCACCTCAAGCACCCTTTCCATTTCCTCATCTCCCTCGTTGTCCTCTTTCTTTCTGTCCAACTGAATAAGCAAGCACTCCTGTAGATTTCTGGCTCCAATTCCTGGCGGGTCAAACTTTTGAATTTCCAAAAGCAACTCTTCCAGCTCTTCCACATCAGTTTCAATATTCTGAGAAAAGGCAAGGTCATTTACAATAGCCTCTAGCTCTCTACGTATATATCCGTCAGATTCAATACTTCCCAGTAATTGTTTACCTATTCTCTCCTGCCGCTCATCGAGACCAAGAAACCCTAGCTGTGCCTCTAACTGATCATTGAGACTGGCCTGCATAGCAATTGGCATTTCCCGATCTTCATCGTCATTGTAGTTGCCATCGCCTTGCATTTTATATCCGGAATAATCGTCATCTGCCAAATAGTCTTCTACATTCAGTTCATCCGATGAGTTGTCGTCAAAATTATCGTCAAAATCCTCACTCTCCTGCAAGTTTTCAGGTTCTTCTCTCCCCTCTTCCAAAGCCGGGTTTAACTCCAACTCTTCTTCAATTCGCGCATCCAACTCGGCAGTTGGCACCTGCAACAGTTTTATAAACTGAATTTGCTGCGGTGAGAGCTTTTGGCTTAAGGACTGACTTAAACTGAGTTTTTGCATGCGGTAATTTTTTCTGACCTTTCACTCAAAGATAAAGGAAAGACGTTTAGATTGAAGACACAAGCAACACTTTTTAACAAAAATCATGCAATTTTTAAAAATCGGGCATTGCAGCACCCCAGGCTATAAAACTATGCAAAAGCATAGGTCTTTTTAGCCCTCTGTCTCCTCATGTATTTGGCCATGAATAAGTTGTGAATCCCCTTAAAAAATGATTGCTTTGCACTTCTTTTTGAATAGCACAATTCGGAACTATGAAAATGAGGAGAACTAAGATTTCCGCACTACTAAAAAGCACCTCCACTGGAATGGACGTGCATGTTAAAGGTTGGGTACGTACCAAAAGAGGCAATAAACACGTAAACTTTATTGCTTTAAACGATGGTTCAACCATTAACAATATCCAGGTAGTGGCCGATCCGAATACCATACCGGAAAACGTGCTAAAACTTGTAACCACCGGAGCCAGCCTGGCTGTTACCGGGCAATTGGTAGAAAGCCAGGGGTCTGGCCAAGCTGTAGAAATACACGCCAAAACTATAGATGTGCTTGGTGCAGCCGACCCTGAGAAATACCCCTTGCAACCAAAGAAACACTCGTTTGAGTTTTTGCGCGAAATAGCTCACCTGAGACCAAGAACCAACACATTTAGCGCTATCCTGCGCATGCGCCATGCCATGTCTTTTGCTGTGCATCAATTCTTCAACAATAAAGGGTTTAACTACATGCACACCCCTATTATTACGGGCAGCGATGCTGAAGGTGCCGGGGAAATGTTTCGCGTAACCACACTTGATGCCAAAAACCCTCCATTAAAAGAAGATGGCTCTGTAGATTTTAGCGAAGACTTCTTTGGTAAAGAAACCAATCTTACTGTTTCTGGACAATTAGAAGGCGAATTGGGAGCATTGGCACTTGGTGAAATCTACACCTTTGGCCCTACATTTAGAGCCGAAAATTCGAACACCACTCGACACTTGGCCGAATTCTGGATGATTGAGCCTGAAATGGCCTTCTATGACCTGGAAGATAACATGGATCTGGCCGAAGAATTTTTGAAGTATCTGGTTCAGTACGCCCTTGATCATTGTGCAGACGACCTGGCCTTTCTGGAAAAAAGGCTTCTTGATGAAGAGAAAAACAAACCTGCTAACGAGCGAAGTGCCATGAGCCTTACCGACAAACTGCGGTTTGTTGTAGAGAATAAATTTGAAAGAGTTTCTTATACCGAAGCAATTGATATACTCAGAAACTCTAACCCCAATAAAAAGAAGAAATTTCAATACCCCATTGAAGGCTGGGGCACCGACCTCCAGTCTGAACATGAACGCTACCTTGTAGAGAAGCATTTTCAGAAGCCGGTTATTCTTTCGGATTACCCAAAGGAAATTAAAGCCTTTTATATGCGGATGAATGACGATAACAAAACGGTAGCCGCCATGGACATACTTTTTCCGGGCATAGGCGAAATTGTTGGAGGTTCACAGCGTGAAGAACGACTGGATATACTTAGTGCACGAATGACGGAAATGGGGATTCCGCACGAGGAAATGGACTGGTACCTCGATACCAGAAGGTTCGGAACTGTACCCCACAGTGGCTTTGGCCTGGGCTTTGAACGACTGATGATCTTTGTAACGGGCATGGGTAATATTAGAGATGTAATTCCTTTCCCGCGCACTCCGGGCAACGCAGAATTTTAAGTCTTGCTTACTTCAAAAAAGAAAAGCACGCCAACCGAAGGTTAGCGTGCTTTTATATTTTTTATCAAAGCAACTATTTCTTACTGAATCGGACCGTTTGTTGAAATTTTGACCGATCGTCTCGTACAATCACCAAATAATACCCTCTGGGAAAAGACTGTACATCAACCTTGTACTTTTTAGGTCCATTATCCTCTACTACCGCAGTCATCTTACTTCCTATGATGCTTCGAATCTCGAATTGAGGCTTCTCCAAATCTAGCTTGGTAAGATCAATGTTCAGAAAATCGGATGTTGGATTAGGGAAAATTCCAACTTTCACCTTTTCGTTGGGGTTGGTTGAAGTTGCTCCAGCCAAAGCCTTAGACTGTGCAGAAGCAGAATATGCAAGCAGCACCAGCGCCAACGTAAGCAGCCATTTGAAAAGCGATATGTGATGGTTGAAGACCCTCATTATTTAGTTAGACCCTTATTAAGTGTTTAAGGTTTAGATAAATGTAAGTTTTTTTTCAATAAATCACATGTTCTAAACGTTAAGATTCGATTTCGGTAAGAATTCCAGCAAATCTGATGCCATCAATGACAGTTTTCCTACATTTTTTGCCGCCTCATCTCCGGCCTTACCATGCCAGTAAACAGCCAGCTGAGCCGCCTCCAGTGGGCTGAGGCCCTGTGCGAGTAAACCACTAATTACTCCGGCCAGCACATCGCCACTACCTGCTGTAGCCATTCCCGGATTACCAGTGGAGTTGAAATAAACATTACCGTTTGGCGCAACAATTGCTGTGTGGGTTCCCTTTAGTACTATAATCCATTCTCTCCTCATGGCCTGTTGCCTGGCCGTCTCTATACGGCCCAAACCATGCGAGTGTTCTCCGAACAACCGGTGAAACTCACCCACATGAGGAGTAATTATGGTATTGACAGGAAGCATATCTGCTAGCTCACTATGTTCTGAAAGTATATTTAAACCGTCAGCATCAATTACCAGTGGCCCTGAATATGACTCCAGCAATCCCCTCAAAGCCTCTACCGTAGCGATGTGTGTACCTACCCCCGGACCAAAGCAAACCACGTTGGTCTTATCAAGAATTCCTGACGAACTAATGTGCGCATAGTCATCATCCAGAGTGAGCATGGCTTCGGGTAAACTGGTCTGAAGTATTGCCATTGCGCATTGTGGCGCATGCAAAGTTAGAAGACCCGCCCCGGCTCGCATGGCTCCCTTGGCGCACAAATAGGCAGCCCCTATTTTCCCTAAACTACCGGCAAACACCTGCACATGACCAAAGTTTCCTTTATGCTGAAATTTATACCGTTGAGGAAAAAGCTTTTCCACTGCTTTTGTGATGTAGTGGTAATGACCTCCTAACTGCTCAACAAAAGCCCTGTGTAGCCCTATATCTACTATTTTCAACTCTCCCGCGTAGATTCCACTTTCAGGCAGAAGCATACTAAGCTTGGGGCATTGGAAAGTGATGGTCATATCTGCCCTCACTATCTCACCTTCGCTATTTACTTCATCAGCAAACAAACCGGAAGGAATGTCTACCGAGATACGCATGGCCGAACTCCGGTTAAGCTGTTCTATTACCTTAGCCAAACCGCCAGTAACGGGCCGGTTGAGGCCGGAGCCGAATATAGCATCAATAAGCACATCCGTTTTGGGAGCACTGAAGTCTTCCGGAGAAACTACCTGCACCACATCACTCAACTTAGCCAGGTTTTTCTCACAATCCTCACTAAGCTTACCTTGCCATTGAAGCAACACAGGCTTCACCTGATATCCTTTGTTTCGTAAAAGGCGGGCAATAGCCAATCCGTCACCGCCATTATTTCCCATACCTGCCACTACGGTAATGGTCTGCTCCATCGAAACATGTGTACAGAATTCATCGACAAAGGCCTGAGAAGCCCTTTCCATTAAGGCCCATGAAGTAATTGGCTCATGCTTTATAGTATAGGCGTCTGCCTGTCGAATTTGGCTGGCACTTAGAATTTTGAGCATTAGAACTTAATATATGGTATTAGCTTCATCCGGGTAGAAGAGTCTAGTAAACTAAGCCTTCTCAAGTCTTCCGGAGTTTTGAATTTACCATATTTGCTCTTGGTCATCAATATTTCTTTAGTCAGTTCATAGCTTATGTAAGGATGACTGTTAAGTTGTTTGAAGGTGGCTATATTGATAGGAACCGCTTTAAGCGTTACCGAGTCGGCTACATGCAAAAAGCTTCTGATTTGTAGATAGAGACTGTCGCTCATACCATATAAATCAGCCAGTTGCTCCACGGAATGAAACCCTCCCAATGCTTCTCTGAACTTTATCATGCGACCAGCATAACCCGGGCCAATGCCATGTAGTTGTTGAAAATCAGCCGAATCAGCCTTATTGATATCAATCATAAGCCCCGGCTCTTCAAACCGACTTACCTGCTCCACCCATCGGGCGCTTTCGTTTCTCTTTTGGCTCTCTGACTTCCTAACGACAGCCTTCTTCTGTATTCCAATTGGTTGCCTGGGTAAATCAATAAATGGTTCTAACACCAAAAAAAGCGAATCGGGGAAGTCATAAATCTTTGAAAGGTCATCTCTTACTCTAAAGAACCCTCCTCCATTTCTGTATCGCTCAATACGTTGAGCCAAAAAGCGAGGAATACCCACGGCCACCAAGTCATCTACAGAGGCTTGGTTGGGATCAAATTTTTTCAGTTCTACCTCTGGTTTAACCATGGTATCCCGAAAAGCCTCAATCTGAGTTAAAAGACTATCTAGCTTTAAACGATCAGCCTGATTATCATAAGTCCTACCTGAAAAGCGGATATAGACCCTTGGAGCAACGAGACAACAACCTATCAGGACAAACAAAACCACTGTTCCTTTTGCCTCTGTTTTACTGAAACTTATAAGCCTGAAAAAGAGTTGTTTAGCACGATTGATCATGCTGGTGTTTATTTAATTGCGTGCTTTAAGATAAAAAATTCTTAATTTAGGAATATTATAATACGAATACTTTGTTAAGTAGAATGATTCTAAATAGCAAACACTGATATTGATCACTTTTTTAACGGGAGAGTAGGGTTTATTTTTGCACAGCGTATTAGAAGAGGTAGGCGCAAATTAGAATGAGAGAGGGTTTTAAAGTTCTTAGTTTATCGTATAAAAAAGCACCGGTAGAAATACGTGAAGTGCTCTCGATAGATGATGCTCTAGCCAAAGAGTTTTTGGAAGAGTTCGTTCAAGTTGCTGAGGTGAGCGACCTTATGGTGCTATCTACCTGCAACCGCACTGAGATTTACTACAGCCACTCTCATAACCTTTCGAACGAACTGATCGGTTTTCTGTGCGCGAAAAAAGGGTTAACCAACTCATCTCAATACGCTCAATACTTCGATAGTATTGACAAATCGGAAGATGCTGCTCAATATTTATTTAGGGTTTCTCTTGGCTTGGAAGCCCAGGTTGTAGGCGACCTTCAGATCATCAATCAGATAAAAAGAGCCTACCAAATGGCGGCCGATGCCAATACAGCCGGGCCATACCTGCACCGGTTACTGCACACCATATTTTTTGCCAATAAACGAGTAGTGCAAGAAACAGCCTTTAGAGATGGTGCTGCCAGTGTTTCTTACGCAACCGCTGAGCTTATAAAAACCCTTGCTCAAGGATTTGTAGATGCTAAAATCCTCGTAATTGGTTTAGGCGAGATTGGCGAAGACCTGGCGAAAAACCTAATGGGTTCCGCATTTGAAATTACTCTTACCAACCGCAGCACTGATAAACTCAATGAAGTTACCCTGCAATGTGGCTTTGGCAAAACGGAGTTTGAAGGCATAAAGAACAAACTGGCCGAGTATGACATTGTTGTTTCAAGCCTGCCCATAAAAGATTTTATAGACCTTAACGACCTGGAAGTATTGCCTGAGAATGGCCTGAAATACTTTATCGATTTGAGTATACCTCGCTCCATTTCACCGGCCGTGGAATCCATTAAGGGGGTGAGTCTGTACAATATTGATGAAATCAACGACAAGACTTCTCAGGCGGTACAAAAAAGAATAGATGCCATACCCCAGGTAGAAGCTATTATAGCCCAATCTATGACCGAATTTCTGGATTGGTCTCGTGAAATGGAGGTTTCACCTACCATACATAAACTTAAAAAAGCGCTTGAAGACATCCGTCAGGAAGAACTCAAAAAGCACCTTAAGAACGCCAGCCCGGAAGTAGAAGCCTTTGCCGATAAGTTTTCTAAGAGCATTACAAACAAGATTATGAAGCTTCCGGTACTGCAATTAAAGGCTGCTTGTCAGCGTGGAGAGGCAGAAACGCTCATTGATGTCCTCAACGACCTTTTCAACCTGGAAAAAGATCCGGTAAAACAATAGTTCCTTTTATTGCATAAGCCTTTACTATAAAAGCTTTTTTTCTCAGCTTTCGGGTTGGTAGGTCACTTCTATGGTTATTCGAGGCTTCGTTTTCTTAATTCTTTTTTTTGGCCCATGGCAAGCCGCAGCCAATCAGTATGAACCCTTTACCGAAAACGGAAAAGTGGGCCTCAAGGAGTCGGCTACACAAGCGGTAATAATTCCCCCTACCTACGAAGCGCTTGGCTGGTCAAACCATACCTTTCAGGTAATTGATGGAGTGCTTGGGGCGAGAAAAAACGAAAAGTGGGCTCTTATCAATACGGATGGTTCTAAAGTCACACAGCATCTCTACCAAGACCTTTTCCCAACCCCCAAGGGTCATATTATAGTTTCACAAAAAGCTCAGCACAGCATTTTAAGGGAGTATGGAGTAATCGATAGTCGTGGGAAAATGATTGTTCCTACGGAGTATAGCAAGCTTACACCCGCTCACGAAGGTCTGATAGCTACTCAGAAAAAAGGTGGACAATACCTAACGGGCTATATCAGTGAAAGAGGAAGCGTCATCATACCAATAGAACACATACAAATCACCCCTATCAATCAATTTCTGGCCGTTTCAAGCAAGGATGGTCTCACGGCTATTTTTAATGATAAAGGTAAAAGGCTCACTCATTTCGACTACAATAGAATAGAGGTTCTCGGAACCAACTATTTTAAAGTCTCCAGATATAATCATTTTGGATTACTCAATAATAACCTTGAGGCCGTAGTGCCAATGGATTACTCGCGAATCGACATAGAGGACAATCATATTGTAGCCTCCACCTACCCTCAGTGGGACGAGTATTCCTCAGAGGGCTTTACGAGATCGCACTTTTTCAACACGATTGAGGTGCTAAGCAATGGGCACTTTGTGTCTAAGTCTCATATCGATGTAGGGTTACTCGATCGGGCAGCCAATTATCTCAGTTTTAGTGATGATCAAGAATTAATAAAAGCCGGAAGGCACGGCTATGTTACCAGGAACAAAAATGACAATCGTCTAAATGTTTATGACGTCAATGGTAAGTCATTATTCCGTGATTCGTTTGAGGAAGTGCAGCTTTATGACGAAGTATTTTTCGGAAAAATAAGCCAGGCCGATGGACACAACTGGTCTGTTTTTGACTATAGGGGTAAAAAAATCAATTTATTCAACTACCAATCCATCGTTTCTTTGAACAATGGCTACTTTCAAGCCCAAAGGAATGATAAAATAGGCCTTCTAGGCTCAAACGGTAAAGAAACAACTCCCTTCCTGTACGATTACCTCTCTGAGTTTACAAGCGACAGAGCCATTGCTTACTATAATGGTAATTATGGAATGATTAACAGTAAGGGTTTGTGGATAATGACTCCCTATTATGACAGTTTAAGATTTATAGACCAGCAGTACGTTTACTATAAACAAGGAACTGAATGGGGACTAGCTGACTGGTATGGAAAACCTATATACAGAGACCAGTCTGATTTCAATTACTCTTCCGGAGCTATTGTAAAAATGAGTCCCGATGGCACCTATAGGTTGTACCAATTCAATGGAACTCCTCTTTTGGAACACCACTACCAAAAGGTAATTTCCATAGACCCCAACACCTTGCTGCTGGAAAGGGACGGTAAGCGCTTCTTTTTTAAACCTACTGACCAAGAGGCTTTTGCGCTGGACACTTCCATTGATTCCTTGGGAAAGCAACTCAACGATTTTATTCCAATTCGGAAAAATGCGCAATGGGGTTTCATTAATACGCGAGCACAACTTACCATAGCCAACCGCTACGAAGAGGTAGGTCAATACAGTGAAGGCTTATTTTCTGTGAAACTCATTGGGAAATGGGGTTTTGTAAATGAAGACGAAACCCTCATTATCCAACCAAATTTTGACCAAGTGGAGGCCTTCAGAAATGGCCTTTCCATTGTTGAAAGTGCAAGCCGTTGGGGAATCATAGACATTAATGGCCAAGCGGTAGTTTCGCTGAACTATGACCTGATCGAAAGAATTGAAGACTACTTTTTATTGTATGCCGATTCAAAAATCGGGCTAGCCTCTGGTGATGGTCAGATCATCAAAAACCCATCATTCGATAGTATTGTACCGTTGTCTAATGGCTATTTTCTGGTGGAGAGACAGGGACTATATGGCGTCATAAATAAATCAGGCAATGATATACTACCCACCATTTACAAATCCATAAAACAGTATGGAGAACTTTTCTTAGGCTTTAAAGGTAGCGAAACCAAGAAATACAAGCTTAACTAGACACTCTTCTCACCGCACGGAGCATTGAGCTACCGCCCCACCATTAAAAGGAATAGCCTCAAAAGAAAAGAGGTCATCTCAAAAGTCTTAAAACTCGCCACAAGGTTCCCTGCTTAAATCGGATGGACTATTGTATTTTCACCAACGCTCCTTATAGGCGCTATGAAAACACAACCTCTAACGCAAGTTGGTTTACTTCAATAGAATCTGAATAAGTAACCTCTAATCACCATTCAGTCCAGAAACCTCGAAGCCACAGGGCCTCCTAATTTTGAAATTCAGATACCCTTATCGGCAGTCTGGCTAGGGGGTGCACTCAACTGACTTATGGGCCACTTCCTTATGTTTTCTTTGTACCGGCTTTTAGACTAGCTTTTGGAACTTCCCCCATCGCTTCTTCGCTTTCCGGCACCTCCCGATTTTTGAGAAGGGTTAGCTATGGATTCTCTCATATCGGTATCGGCTTTTATGTTTTCAAACTTGTAGTAGTCCATTACTCCAAGGTTTCCTGATCTGAATGCCTCAGCGATAGCCTTTGGAATTTCAGCTTCCGCTTCGATTACCTTAGCTCGCGCCTCTTGAGACTTGGCTTTCATCTCTTGTTCGTTGGCAACGGCCATAGCCCTTCTTTCTTCGGCCTTGGCTTCGGCAACTTTTAAATCGGCCTGTGCCTGATCGGTTTGTAGTTGCGCTCCAATATTGGCTCCAACATCCACATCGGCTATATCGATGGAAAGAATTTCAAAAGCCGTTCCGGCATCTAAACCTCTTTGTAGCACCAGCTTCGAAATCTTATCAGGATTTTCTAACACTTCTTTATGGGTTCCTGCAGAACCAATGGATGTCACAATCCCTTCACCTACCCTGGCCAAAATAGTATCTTCTCCAGCACCTCCAACCAATTGTTGGATGTTGGCTCTTACGGTTACCCTGGCAATGGCTATCAACTGAATACCATCGGCCGCAACAGCCGCAACTTTAGGTGTAGTAATTACTTTAGGGTTTACAGAAATCTGTACCGCTTCGAATACATCTCTTCCGGCCAAATCAATGGCTGTCGCTTGTTTAAAAGTAAGGCTTATATTGGCCTTATCGGCAGAAATCAAGGCCTTGATGACAGAAGGGACATTACCTCCCGCCAAGTAGTGGGTTTCCAAATCAGCTGTACTAACTTCGAGCCCGGCTTTAGTTGCAGTAATCATGGATTCCACCACAATTCTAGGCGGAACCTTCCTGATCCGCATAAATACGAGCTCTAGCAGACCAACCCTTACATTCGAGAATTGTGCGGTAATCCACAGATTTACTGGCACAAAGTACAAGAACACGAAGAGTAATATAATACCGCCTATTACGGCTATGAGTACAGTATAATTTTCCATTAACTAGTGGTTATTGTTTCTACTATAATTTTGTTGCCCTCTACTTTGGTAATCTTAATGCTCGATCCGGAAGCTATGTGCTCCCCGCTAGACCTTACCTCATAGGTTTTATGATTAAATTCTCCTTTACCAATTGGTTTTAAATCGGAGAGTGCTATTCCACGCATCTCAATTTGGAGACCTGAATAATAGTCTTCATTCACCTTACTGTTGTTGGCGGTTTTGAGCGAAAATCTATGCCAAGACTTAGATCTAAAACTAAAAACAAGACCGACAATAGAAAGCATTAGGGTACCTGCCAACACCCAATTACCGGTACTGCTTCCAAGACTGGTATAACTGAGATAAATCCCCGTTAAGCATAGGCCTAAGCCAATAAGTCCGAGTATAGTGGTGCCTGGCACAAACAACAGCTCTAAGTAAATTAGAACTAGTCCAACAAGTATTAATAAAAGTACCGAAAGCCAGTCGCCCATGGGTGTTTAACTAAATCACACCAATATACATATAAAATGAAACGGGCTTTAGTAAGCCTTCGCAAAAAGTACTCTTCCCTTAGAGGGTTTTCCGGAGTAGATACAAGCTCCCTCCTCCTGCTTTTGATCCAAAGGAATGCATCGGATTGTGGCTTTGGTTTCTTCCTTAATCTTTTCTTCCGTTTCGGCAGTTCCGTCCCAATGCGCAGAGACAAAGCCTCCCTTGCCTTCCAGTACTTCTTTAAACTCATCATACGAGTTCACCTCTGTAGTATGGCTTTCCCGGAAATTGATCGCCTTTTGGTAAATATTCTTTTGTATATCCTCAAGCAGGCTTTCAACCTTAAGGGCAATGTCTTCAGAAAGATCGAAAGACTGTTTCTCCCCGGTATCTCTTCTGGCTATTTCCAGTGTATTGTTTTCCAAATCGCGAGGGCCTATAGCCAACCGAACAGGCACCCCTTTAAGCTCCCACTCTGCAAATTTAAACCCGGGCTTGTGAGTGTCCCGGCTGTCAAACTTTACACTAATGCCCTTTGCTCTTAGTTTAGACTGAATTTCAGCTACTTTTTCGCTGATTTGAGCCAATTGGTCATCGCCTTTGTAAATAGGAACAATCACCACCTGAATAGGGGCCAATTTTGGAGGCAACACCAAGCCCTGATCGTCTGAATGAGCCATAATAAGCGCTCCCATCAGGCGTGTGCTTACCCCCCAAGACGTTCCCCATACGTATTCCAGCCCCCCCTCTTTAGTGGCAAACTTTACATCAAATGCTTTGGCAAAGTTCTGACCTAAGAAGTGCGAAGTACCAGCCTGCAACGCTTTCCCGTCTTGCATTAAGGCCTCTATACAATAGGTCTCAATGGCACCGGCAAATCGCTCAGCTTCAGACTTCACTCCTTTTACTACTGGCAACGCCATAAACTCCTCGGCAAACTGAGCATAAACATTCATCATTTGTACAGACTCATCAATAGCCTCTTGTTTGGTCGCATGTGCCGTATGTCCTTCCTGCCAAAGAAACTCAGCGGTACGCAAAAAAAGCCTTGTTCGCATCTCCCAACGCACCACATTGGCCCATTGGTTGACCAAAATTGGCAGGTCCCTGTAAGACTGAATCCAGTTTTTATAAGTACTCCAAATGACTGTTTCGGAGGTAGGCCTCACAATTAGCTCTTCTTCTAGTTTCGCTTCCGGATCTACTACCACACCGTTTCCGTTCTCATCGTTCTTAAGTCGGTAATGGGTTACCACAGCACATTCCTTAGCAAATCCCTCCACATGGTCGGCTTCCTTACTTAAATAGGACTTGGGAATAAACAAGGGGAAATAGGCGTTAGTATGCCCTGTTTCTTTAAACATGCGGTCGATTTCCGCTTGCATTTTCTCCCAAATACTAAACCCATAGGGCTTAATAACCATACATCCTCTAACCGGTGAGTTTTCAGCCAGATCGGCCTTCTTCACCAATTCGTTGTACCATAGGGAATAGTCTTCGCTGCGTTTAGGTAAACCTTTGCTCATTTCTTGATAGTTGGTATGATACTTGCTCCTTTACAGGCTGGAAAATATCGGACAAAGATAGAATTTTCAGGTATTTTCTCGACCAAATAAGAGAATTAGACGTTAAGTTTAAACCAGAAAGGATAGCCATGAAAAACTCCAGTTATTTTAAGATTGCATCAACCTTACTGACACTAGCCGTTTTTGCCGGCTGTGCCTCACTTCCTGTTCAACAAGGTGAATATGACGATGTATACTTTACATCGGCCGATAGAACCCAACCTAAGAAGGTTGTATTAAACCCGGAAAGCCAGGCTGACCTGGGTGAAGATGTAATTACTCTGGAGAAAAGCTCAGACGATAAAGTAGATGCTTCGCTCATTGAGAAATACAACAATGGTGAGCCCAAAGAGGTGGTTTATTTTGAAGAATTGGAACCACGGGTATCCAAAGCCTCTGAGCTAAACTATGATGATTTTGTTTGGGACTATAATAATAACCTACTGAAGAATTATGACCTTCCACTTGACTGGGAAGACATGGATGCGGTTACTTTCAACGATATCATCAGAGCCGACTTTCAATTTAGAAATGCCTGGTATGAGCAATACTATCTGGGTAACACCCGGGCTATGGATAGTTATGCAAGCAATCAGAGCATAACTACCAGAAGAAACCCAACGGTCAATTTCAACATAAACTATGGTTTTGGTGCGGGCCTTGGTTGGGGAGCTTTCAATAGTCCTTACTATGTGTCTGGCCTTCCCTGGGGACATCCTTTCTATGGCGAGTTTTATGATCCTTACTTCTGGTCGGTGGGCTACAGACCCTTCTGGTCGAGAAGATTCGTTTCTTACTGGAGTTACGATCCGTTTTGGGATTTTGGATTCTACAACACCGTGGCTTGGGGCGGATACCCTCGTTGGGGCTGGAGAAACGACTACTGGTATTGGAGAAGAAACAACGTTATAATTGTTGATAACGACTACTACCAAAGAAGAAATGACTATACAAGGGGTGGAAGATTACGCTCTACATCAGTATCCAGTGTAAGGGCCGATGCCAACAATGGCACAAGAACCCGGTCGAGCCTTGCGGCTATAGATAACCCAAGAGGGTCACGATCTTCCGTTTCAAGCGGACGTGTATCAAGTAGCTCTAGTAACACTACGGGTGTCAGATCGAGCCGCTCTAGTGTAGACGCTGCTCTGGAAAGAAGTAGCCGTAGAGTGCGTACAGATGCTTACCGCTTCGATAACAACACCAGAGTAAGTAGTTCGGCTTACAGAACCAGTGCTTCTCGTTCAGCCAGAACAGCCGTATCGAACAGAACATATGACGATAGAAGAATAAGCTCCAGCAGGTCTTCTGCCAACTATCGCGTACCAACCTACGGAAGACAGTCTGGCAGTTCGGCCAATACACGAAGCAGAATTTCCTTCGACCGTTCTTCATCGAGAAGTCGTT
Organism: Roseivirga sp. UBA1976; assembly: GCF_002336325.1. Lineage (NCBI taxonomy): Bacteria > Pseudomonadati > Bacteroidota > Cytophagia > Cytophagales > Roseivirgaceae > Roseivirga > Roseivirga sp. UBA1976. The sequence goes on from NZ_DDDQ01000157.1 coordinate 19,277, forward strand.
CTAGCTCCGGTACATTTAGCAGAGGTAGTTCTTCTGGCCGTAGCAGTAGCGGAATTGGTGTTAGAAGTAGTGGAAGCAGTTCTTCCAGATCTTCCGGAGGGTCAGTTCGCAGTAGCGGGTCGAGCTCTGGCAGCCGATCATCCGGTTCGAGCAGCGGCTCTTCGAGATCGTCATCGGGTTCAAGCCGTTCGGGACGAGGCAACTAACAGTAAATCAAAAACTTAAAATATGAAAAGAATATATCAGCTATTTATAGTTGGTCTGGCAGTGGTTTGCCTGAACCAAAATGGTCAAGCACAAATTGAACCGGGAAGCTTTGGCTATTACCAAGATGCACTAAGGTTTTCGCAAACATTGCCCTTTGGTACCTCACGTTTTCAAGGCATTGGCGGAGCAGGGTCTGTACTTGGGGGCGACTTGGGGGCTTCGGCCATTAACCCGGCCGGCCTGGGTTTTTTCAACCGGTCACAGTTTGTCCTGACTCCGAGCCTGAACTTTAAAAAGTTTAACAATGATTTTCTTGGCAACAATGTATTGAATGAAGACACCAAGCTGGAGATCGCCAATTTTGGACTAGCGATAAACTTTAATAAAGGCGATCTGGAGCCTGGGGCATGGCGTGGAGGTACGCTGGCTGTAACTTACAACCGTACGAATAATTTCAACCAGCTCCTTTCCTATTCGGGTCAAAACAACAACAGCTCAATAATTGATGCCATGCTCGACAGGGCAGATGGTTTTTTCCCTGAAGAGCTGGGAGGTATTGAACAGGTTGGGTATGATCATTACCTGATCAATCCGCTGCCCGATGCCGAAGATGTTTATGTATCTTTTGTTCAAGGCTTTCCGCGCCAGAACGAACGCATTCTCAGAAGAGGAAGCACCGATCAGATTAACGTTTCTTTTGGAGGTAATTTTAATGACCAACTGTACCTAGGAGCTGGTTTCGGCTTTGTTTCTTCCGATTACTCTTCGCACCGGGTTTTTACGGAAAACTTTAACGACCCTGCATTATCCAGTTTTCAGGTAGATGAACGACTGGATGTGACTGGTTCAGGGCTCAACGTGAACCTGGGAGTAATTTTCAGACCATCAGACTTGGTACGGTTGGGCGCATCATATACTTCTCCAACCTGGTATAGTTTCAGTGAAGAAAGCGATGCGATTTACCGCTCGGAATACAATAACTATGATGTAGCCAACTTCACTGACGACAATGGGAACAGAATTATTCAGGAAGACACCGTATTGAACTCATTACAAAGTGCTACTAATATTTTCTTTTCTGATTATAGATTGCGTACACCTTCAAAACTGAATTTGGGTGTGGCGTTCTTCATTGGCAAGAGCGGATTTATAACGGCCGATGTGGAGCGTCTAAACTATTCCAATGCCCATATATCTTCAATTGACTTTGACTCGGAGAGTGATAACGGCACCATCAACAATATTTATCAGGCCACCACTAATATCAGGCTTGGAGGTGAGTACAGGTATAACATATTCCGTTTCAGAATGGGGTATGCCTCTATGGGCGATCCGTTTAAAGAATCGTTCGATGGCCTGGATCGCTCACGAACAACGGTTAGTGGAGGCTTTGGCGTAAATGTGGGAAGGTACTTTGTAGATCTGGCCATCTCCCAGACCAATTTCAAAGACTCATTTACTTCATACACCTTTGTTGATGGCAGTGGACCAACGGCTATAACAGAAAGTAAGCTCACCAAAGGGAGCCTCACTTTTGGGTTGAATTTTTAGTGAGCCACTCACTTTAATGAAGGTTCGAGATAATCATTTCTACCGTGATCTGATTATCTCGAATTTTTATTTTCGCCTGTTTGTAAAAGCTTTCGCGGGTCTCTTTAAGCGCTCTTATTTCCTGAATTAAATCCTGCTGATCGTAACTCTTAAAGATTGGTCGTTTTTCAACACCCTCTTCCAGTATTCTTAGGGCTAAGTCACCGGGGCTCACATCTAGATACACAGTGGTGCCGTGTTCATTCATGGTATCTATATTGAAGTGATAGCAAGGAGCACCTCCCCCTGTGGCCATTACAAAATTCTCTTGCGTGGCGCATATCTCATGAAGAGCCTCCTTTTCCTGCAATCTAAAATTCCCTTCGCCCTGCCGCTCAAAATACTCGGGAATGCTCATGCCAATTCTTGAAACAATGGCATGGTCAAGGTCTACAAAGGTTTTATTTAATCGCTCTGCAAGCTGGCTACCCAAAGTGGTTTTCCCCGAGCCTGCCAAGCCTACCAAAAAGATATTTCCAGGAATAGTCTTCATTACTTATTCAGGACATTGAGCAATTCGGTTGCTGAGGGGATATCGTTATAGTGCCACTTTTTAATGACCTCTCCATCTTTTAACAGCACTAATCCGGGGTTGGAGCGAATCATTGTTTTCAACAACGTTTTATCGGAGTAATAGTAAGGAACTGCCAACTGAACATCGTGGCGCAGGCTCTCAAACTCTGGCCCTGCCGATGCTGTAACGGCCGCAACGCCAACTTCGGTTTCAATTGAGCTGATCAGACTGTTCAACATGGAATAGGCTCTGCGCTCCGTATGCTCTACATCGTGCACCACCACCAATAGTTTCTTACCCGACAGCGACTCCATGGTAAAATCGTCCTCGTCTCCCCAAAGGGCATAATTCGTAATTTTTGGCACCTGGTTGGGGTCATCCGCAGGGGGCATCATAGCCTCTGGAATCACAGTGCCTGCTTTGTAAGCTCTAAAATCGATAAACGGAAGGTGGTTAATAGATAAATAGGCCACCGTAAGACAGAACACCGTAGACAGCCCAATCACTAAATGACGTTTGCCGGAAGGATTAGGATTGTTGTTAACCTTGCGGTTGATGAATAGCACAACAATAAACACCAACAGAATAATATCTTTAATGAACGACTGCCACGGAGTAAGCTTAATAGCATCACCAAAACAACCGCAATCGGTCACTTTATTAAAATAGGCACTGTAGAAGGTAAGAAACGTAAAGAACACAATCATTCCCAACAGTAAAGAAGTAACTAGTTTCTCCCGATACTTTATGAGAATGGCTATACCCAGAACCACCTCAAGAGTAGAAAGCAGTATACTAAAAAACAAAGCCAGGGGCTTTAGCGAATCGAAGAAGGGAGCTATGTCTACTGCAAAAACTGTGAAATACTCTTCCAGCTTTATTTGAGTACCCACAGGGTCGTTTACTTTAATAAGGCCAGAAAAGATAAAAAGCCCTCCCACTAAATAGCGGGCAATTGAGTTAAGTATTTTCATGATTTTACGAATCCCATTAGTATGAGACAAAATACAGAATAGTTGATCATATCCATATAATTGGCATCGATACCTTCAGAGATAATGGTTTTGCCCTTATTATCTTCAATCTGCTTTACACGCAACAACTTCATAAGAATTATGTCTGTCATTGAGCTGACCCGCATATCGCGCCAAGCCTCACCATAATCATGGTTTTTATTCATTAGCAGGGCCAGAGTTTCCTCCACGTACTTGTCATACAGTTTTTCCAGCACCTCAACCTCCATTTCCAACGGATCTTTATCGGTCAGGTTCATTTGCATGAGTGCAATCACACAATAGTTAATGATTCCAATGAAATCACCCTCCAGGTCATCTTCAACCAATTGTTGGCCTTTCATTTGAACCGAGTGAATGCGCTGCGCCTTGATAAAAATCTGATCAGTTATAGAAGAAAGCCGTAATATTCTCCATGCCGTTCCATAGTCTTTGGCCTTCTTCAAAAATATGTCTTTACAGGCCTTAATAACTTCTTTATATTCGCCTACCGTTTGTTCCTCCAAGGTGCTGATTATTTAAAGTCGACAGAATTCTTGAGCGCGAAAGATAAGTTATTTGAGGTTAAATCCACATTGAACATCAATGGAAATCTGGTGAGTTTGGAAGAGCCTCAGGTAATGGGGATCATTAATGTTACCCCAGATTCTTTTTATTCGGACAGCCGGGTGAGCCAGGAAACGGCCATTCTCAAAAAGGCTGAACAAATGCTCACCGAAGGGGCATTAATTCTGGACATAGGCGGTTATTCTACACGCCCCGGTGCGGCAGAGGTATTACCACAAGAGGAAATAAAACGTGTTACCACAGCTCTAAACCTGATTGCGACTAAGTTTCCCGAAGCACTTCTTTCGGTAGACACCTTTCGCTCGGTTGTGGCTCGGCAGGCTGTATGTGCAGGGGCTCACATTGTTAACGATGTAAGCGGGGGCTCACTCGATGAGGACATGTGGCAAGAAGTAGCAAACCTGAAGGTGCCCTATATACTAATGCACATGCGAGGCACTCCTCAAACCATGAACTCAAAGAATGTGTATGATAATCTCCTGATCGATATTGGCAAGGAACTAAGAATAGCTGTGGAACAACTACAGCAACTGGGAGTTGCCGATATTGTGGTAGACCCCGGCTTTGGCTTTGCCAAAAGCATGGAGCAGAACTATGAATTACTGCGAAATTTAGGTTATCTTAAAAGACTTGGCCTACCTCTTTTGGTAGGAATATCGCGCAAATCGATGATTTATAAAAAACTAAGCATTTCACCTGAAGAAGCTCTCAACGGCACCACGGCTTTGCACATGGCCGCTCTGCAGCAGGGAGCTTCTATACTGAGGGTGCACGATGTAAAAGAAGCCAAACAAACCATTGACCTTTATAAAGCACTAAACCCTTGATATTCGCTTTTAAAATAGGATTTCTTGACATACGGTGGATAGACATATTGGATATCCTACTGGTGAGCGTGTTGCTTTATCAGGTATACAAACTATTGAAGGGTAGTGTAGCCGTAAGAGTGCTCATAGGCTTTTTGGTTCTTTACCTGGCCTACTTGGTGGTACGGGCTGCAGAAATGGAGCTATTGGCCGGTATTTTAGGTCAATTTATGGGCGTGGGTGTGTTAGCAGCCATCATTATCTTTTCGCAAGAAATTAGAAAGTTTTTGATCGTACTGGGTAAAACTACCTTTAGAAAAGACGGGCTCATACAAACCGTTATGATCTGGAAGAGAAAAGAAGCTAGAGAACCGTTTAATATTACCCCCATTATTGAAGCCGCCAAGAGCCTTTCTTCTACCAACACCGGTGCGCTCATGGTCTTTTCCCGAAACTCAGAGCTTAAGTTTTATGCCGATAGTGGCGACCGGCTTGATGCGGTGCTCTCCAAAAGGTTACTCATTTCCATATTCAATAAGTACAGTCCGCTTCACGATGGTGCCATTATTATTTATGAAGGAAAAATTCTGGCTGCACGATGTATTCTTCCTGTGAGTGAACGCGACTTGCCTGCAAATTTTGGTATGCGCCATAGAGCTGCCCTGGGAATGTCAGAAGCTACCGATTCCTTAATACTGGCTGTTTCTGAAGAAACAGGGCAAATATCTATCATCAGAAATGGCTACATAGACTCGAACCTTTCTATACCGGAAATCAGAAAAAGAATTCTGGCTTATCTGTCAGATAAGGAAAACGCAAAAAGCAAGTCTAAACCTGAACAAGAAGATAATCTGGAGGTAGCCTCATAAGCTTTCACCATACGCGCTGTTTTTACTTACTTGAGTGTAACCAGCGTAACACCTGCCCCTCCTCTGTCGGCATGTTCGTCTTTTACCGAAGCTACTTCTTTATAGTTCTTTAAATGGTCTCGGGTTACTTGCCTTAACACGCCATTTCCCTTACCATGTACTATTTGCAGGTCTCTTATTCCTAATAAAATGGCCTCATCTAGCCAGGAAGACAGCAAAGGAATAACCTCTTCGGCACGCATTCCTCTCAGGTCTATTTTACTATTAAACTCCGCCTGTTTAGAGGCATAGTCATAACCGGAAAAGCCACCAGACTGCCCTTGCTGCTTATAGGCTTTTCTGGTCACCTTTTCTAGCCTGTTAAGTCTTACGAACGAAGTGAGTTCTCCTATGCTCAGTTCTGCATCTTTGCCTTTTATATTCACCACCTGTCCAATGGTATCCTGACCCTTGAGCTTCACATAGTCTCCAATGGCAATGGCTTCGCTTTGGGCTCTGGCCAATTCGTACTCTTGTTCAACAGTGGTTTCCTGCTTTAGTTTTTCCAGCTTTTCGCGTTGCTTTTTAACGGCTGCTTTTTCAGCCTTTTTCTCCTGAATTTCGCGAATAACCCGCTCAACCTCCTTATTGGCTTCTTTTACAATGGCATTGGCTTTTTGCTTAGCCTCATTGAGTATTTTCTTTTCCTGCCGTTCAATATGCTCCTTTAGCTGCGCATATTGTGCCGTAAGCTCATCCAGTTCTTTTTCTCTGATTTTCACCTTTTTCTCCGAAAGCTCCAGTTCGCGTTGTTGAATTTGAAGTTGCCCCAGCATTTGGTCAAAAGACACCTGCTCAATACCTATTCGCTTTTTGGCGTTTTCAATGGTTTGGTTGGGTAAGCCTATTTTACCGGCAATTTCTAAAGCAAAAGAGCTGCCCGGCTTACCAATCTCAAGTTCGTATAGAGGTTGCAAATTCTTGAGGTCATACTTCATGGCACCATTCACCAACCCCTCGTTCTTATCGGCATACTCCTTTAAATTCCCATAATGAGTGGTAATTACACCCATGCCTTTGCTTGCCTTTAACTCCATAAGAATGGCTTCGGCAATGGCTGCTCCATACTGGGGTTCTGTACCTGTTCCAAATTCATCGATCAGAAAAAGACTCTGTTTGTTTACATGTCCCAGCAAATGTTTCATGCTTATGAGGTGCGAACTATAGGTACTTAGATCGTTTTCAATGCTTTGTTCATCGCCAATATCAATAAACAGGTCTTTGAACAGAGTAAAGCGAGAGCTTTCGTGTACCGAAACCAACAACCCACACTGCAGCATATACTGCAAAAGGCCAACGGTTTTCAGACACACACTTTTTCCTCCTGCGTTGGGCCCTGAAATTATTAAGATGCGTTTTTGTGGTTCCAGATAAATATTGAGAGGCACTACTGCTTTGCCCAGTTCTTTATGTTTTAAAAGAAGTAAAGGGTGCTGAGCCACCTGCCAGTTAAACTCCCTTTTTTCTGACCACTGTGGTTTACGAGCATCTATCATTATCGCAAAGCGAGCCTTGGCTCTGATAAAATCTATGAGACCAAGAAACTGCATGTACTGCCGCAGGTTTTCAATCTCCGGACGCAGGTAGCTGGTCAATTCCATGAGTATGCGCACCACTTCGCGCTGCTCGGCATACTCCAGTTCCTGCACTTCGTTGTTAATGGCAAATACTTCTGTAGGCTCCAGGTAAACCGTTTGTCCTGTGGCCGATTCTCCATGAATAAACCCTTTTACTCTCCTTTTGTATTCGGCCAAAACAGGGATTACCATTCGCCCATTCCGAATAGTTACCGATACATCTTCCGGAGTATAACCTTCCTTTTTGGTTCGTGTAATAATGCTGTCGAGCACATTGCGCAACCGCTGCTTTTCTGAAAGTATACCCTTCCGTATTTCATAGAGCCTGTCGGAGGCATTGTCTTTGAGCTTACCCCGTTCGTCAAAGACTCTGGCCAGCGACCAGAGCAAATCTTCATCGAACAGAATAGGGTAAGTGAGTTCTACCAAATGTGGGTAAGATTCTCTCTTTTGCTGAAAAAAATCCAGACACTTGTTTAAGGTCTTTAGGCTCAAAATAACATCGAACAACTCCTCCTCTAGCAGGTAGGAGTTATCTACCCTTATTTTACCGAAAAGCGGAGAAATATCGATATAGTTGGAGTTAGGAAACAGCTCTTTCGATTCAATGATCTGCACAAACTCATCGGTTTGGCTAAGCCATTTGTCAATACTGTTCTTATCGGATGAAAAACGGATTTTGTCGACAAAACTTTTCCCTAGGTTGCTTTCACAGGCCTCTTTAAGGCTTTCTCTGATTTTATCGAAACCTAATTTAAGCTCAAGATTAGAAGGGTATAGCATTTAATAGTTACTACTGTATTGTTTGGAGTTTCGGGCCTTCAAACTGTCGAGTACAATATCTGTCACCTCGAGAAATAGTTCGGGCCTTGTTAAATAGAAATTATAGCTTTTTACATAACTGGCAGAGTCTAACCCATGTGCATTCAACACTCTTTTCTCAAGGGCTTTATAAAGCACCTTGGCCGAGTCGGCACTCAGCGAAATTGTGCCTACCTTGCCCTCTGCCATGCGAATGTCAATCATTAGATCAACCATCTGCTCTTTGGTTAAGATACCGCTGGGTATGGTCTCCTCTTTTTTGCAGGCCACCAGTAAGAATGTAACCGCCAGTAAAAAAAGCTTTTTTGCCATGTATGAAGCCGTTTATTTTCGCCTCGTTATTACAACGACTTGCAAAGGTAAGAGTTATGTTGGTAGCCGGCTTGCAATTAACCAAAATTAAGACATTCAAAAAGCGGCTGGAATCAAATAAATCATATTTTTAGGCCTTCATTATGGAGCACATCATTTCCAAGCTTAGGAAGTACGAAATACAAATCAGGAAAGCCATTAACTCAAGGATGCAGGGCGATTTTCACTCCATCTTTAAGGGTTCTGGTCTTGAGTTTGATGGTGTGCGCGAATACCAGTACGGTGATGACACCCGAACCATCGATTGGAACGTTTCGGCCAAAGGTCATGGCACCTTTGTAAAAACCTTCAAGGAAGAAAAAGAACAAACTGTTTTTTTTCTGCTCGATGTTAGTGCCTCACAGGAAATTGGAACCCCGGGTGCTCAAAAGGTAGATGTGGGCAAGGAAATTACCGGTGTATTAACTCTAGCTGCGGTAAAACAACAAAACAGAGTTGGACTTCTGAGCTTTTCGGATCAGAAAGAAAAGTTTGTGAAGTCGGGCAAGGGAATTAAACACGGCTATGCCATAATTCATGAATTGTATAACAGTAGGCCCAGGTCGTCTCGTACCAACATAGACATGGCCATTAAAAAGGCTCTGGAAATCATTCATAAGAAGAGCGTTATTCTGCTCATCTCCGATTTTATTGACGAAGGCTATGAACAAAGCCTCAGACTTTTGGCCAATCGGCACGATCTGGTGGTTCTTCATCTCAAAGACGATCGGGAAACACAATTACCCAACCTGGGTATAGTACCTGTGTATGACCAGGAGAGCAAAAAAACGGTTTGGGTAAACACCTCTTCTAAAGACTTCCGAAAAAAACTGGAAAAAACATATACCGTAAACAAAGGGGAGCTGGAAAGATTCTGCAGAAAGAATCAGATCAATTATCTGGAAATAAACACCAAAGACAACTACGTTCCTCAACTCATAAAGCTATTCAAGATCAGAAACAAAACGATGAAACGTGACTAGAAGGGTAGCAGTATTTCTGATTTTCTTTTCGTTGGCATGGTCCCTGGCTCAGGCACAGGAAACCAAGCCCATAGGCTATTTTCTCAAAGACAGTGTTAAAATCGGGGAGTCGGTGGCTTATTCGCTCAGCTATAAAGACAGAAAGAACCGACCGGTTATTTTCCCCGATTCACTCTTCAATTTTGCTCCCTTTGAGCTGTTAGACAAAGCCTACTTCGACACCCGATCCGATACCATAAACAGTATTGATAGTGCGGTGTATTACCTGGCCACTTTTGAAATTGATACGGTTCAGTTTTTGGCCCTTCCCGTGTTTGTATTTACCGGCAAAGACAGCATACCGGTTTATAGCGCCAAAGATTCCATAGTATTGAACCAGGTGGTAACCCAAATGCCCGACAGTGTAAACCTGGCCGAAACCAATGCTTTTCAGCCGGTGTCTTTACAGTTTAACTACCCCTACTGGACTATAGGACTAGTTTTGCTGGGTCTGATTTGCCTGGTAGTTCTCATTGTTTGGGGCAAGGAGATAAGAAAACGAATTAGGCTATACCGGCTTAAAAAGAAGCTTGAGAAATTTCAGGCTGAATTTGACCGAGAGATTGAGGCCATTTCTTCAGAAACAGACAAGACCAAAATTGAGTCGTTACTTAAATTTTGGAAAACCTACATGGAATCGCTGGAGCAAGTGCCCTTTACTAAGTTAACGACAAAAGAAATAGTAAAAATTCAGCAGAATTCTTCGCTGGAAGAAACACTCAAGTCTATAGACAGAAACATTTACAGCCCTATTGCAGTAAGTGCTTTGCAAAACGATTTCGAATTTCTTAAAGATTATTCGATTGACAGGTACAACCACATAACGGAAGAAATTAAGAATGCTTGACGAGTCGGTTTACAAGTGGTTTTCGCTAGAATGGTTCACTCCATCAGCCTTTAAGTCGTTCGACTGGGAGTTCTTCTTTGTGTTTTACACCATTCCTGTGGTGCTACTGCTTTTCTTACTTAAGTGGCTGATAGGCACCCGGGTAAAACAAAAACTTCCCGTAGCTCTTCCCAAAAAGGAGATTCAGAAACACTGGACCAGCTATCTGCGATTTATACCCAACGCACTTATGGCGCTGACACTGCTGATGCTGTTGATTGCCCTGGCCCGACCGCAACGCACCAATGAACTGGTAGAACAATGGTCTGAGGGAATTGACATTGCCCTGGTCATAGACATTTCGGAGTCTATGCAAATTGAAGATTTTAAACCTAACCGACTGGAAGCCGCCAAGCGCACGGCACGTGATTTTATTTCGGGCAGAAGCCAGGATCGAATAGGCTTAGTCATCTTTTCGGGCGATGCCTACTCGCTTTCACCGCTAACTACAGACTATGAACTGCTCTATAAGTTTATCGATGAGGAGATTGACTTTAATAAAATAGAAAACCGAGGCACAGCCATTGGCAGTGCCATAGCAGTGGGCACCAACCGCATGCGCGAGTCGGAAGCAGCCAGCAAAGTAATGATACTTCTTTCGGACGGTGACAACACGGCCGGAAACATTGATCCTATAACGGCCGCAGAGTTGGCCGCAGCTTATGACATTAAAATATACACCATTGGCATAGGTAAAGAAGGCAAAGTACCTTATGGTAAAGACTTCTTTGGAAGAACCAACTATGTAGAAAACACCCTAGACGAGACTACTCTTAGAGAAATTGCCAAAATTGGTTCCGGGCAGTTCTATCGGGTTTCTGACAATGAAGCTCTGGCTAATGTTTTTGAGCTTATTGACCAATACGAAAAGGCAGAAATTAAAGAGACGCGCTATAAGAACACCACCGACTTTTACCCCATTTACGTGAAGTGGGGCCTTCTGTTTTTCTTACTCTTCTTAGCTTCTAAAAGCACTTTTGTGAGCAACATACTGGAAGACTAAAACTCCCTGCCCTGGCTACAGTTATGAAATTAAAACAAGGCCATCCCCTTTTGCTCGAGCACAAAATTGAAAAGCTTTACACTGAAGAGTAACAAAGCCAACCCCACCACCCGGTTCATTATCTTCATAAACCTTGGCGTTACTATTTGACTTAGTTTGGTGGCAAAATAAGACTTGGCCACATCGGCCATAAACACAGTGGCTATGAGTACAATAAAAAAGGAGATCGCCTCACCATTGGTATACTTAAAGTCCAGTGTAACCTTGCTAATAATGCCCAGCCAGAAAAATAACACGAAGGGGTTAATCCCGTTGAGGAAAAACCCCTTTAATATTTGCTGAAACCATTTGGTAGACTCCTGATGCTTTTGCCTGAGTCCTTTCTGGGGCACAGGTTTAAGTAGGTAAATTGTACCAAACACCAACATAATGCTCCCGCCAATTCCTCCTAACCAAATATTGAAAGAGGCATTATCTACCAGTTGCGATACCCCCAGGTATGTAACCACAATATAAAAGCTATCGCTAAGGGCAATACCCATGGCCATAAAAAGCCCCGAAGAAAACCCCTTCTCAATAGAGTTTTGTATGAGTGCAAAAAATACCGGACCTATTAGTACAGAAAGTAACAGGCCAAAAAGCAATCCATTAACAACAATATCC
>NZ_DDDQ01000117.1:0-22753 GCF_002336325.1 Roseivirga sp. UBA1976
ATTGAGAGTATCCAGAGAGAATCCAGCAGATGTACTGAGAGATGAGTAATTATGTTCCCATATCGACATAGCTCATTCCGATCATCAAATTAACGAGAACCTACCCTGTAGAAACTTTACGAAACGAATAAACCACTATCAACCATGTTCCAAAACCACCTTAAACTAATACTCAGAAAACTCAAAAGAGAGAAACTATACTCTTTCGTTAATATTCTTGGTCTAACTGTTGGTCTGACCGCTGTTCTTTTGATTGCGCTTTATGTCAGGGATGAACTGAGTTTCGATAAGTTTCACAAGGATTATAAGAATATGTATCGAGTTACGCTTGATCATGAAGATTGGGGGGCTCGGCCATTCATAACTTCTGATTTCGTTGAGTTCTTTAGTCCTGAAATACCTGAGGTTGAGGGTTTTGTTAGGGTTTCTGGAGTATCTAGAGCCATAGGTGGAGATGTACTGCTCAGAAACAACAACAATGATATTAGCTCAACCAAAGTATTCTTTACCGATCCCAACTTCTTTAAATTCTTTGACTTTGAGCTGGTTAACTCAGGGAAGGAAGGTGCTCTCAATGGTGATATGTCTGCTGTGATAACTGAAGGTTTAGCAGAACGATTGTTTGGAGATACAGATCCTGTTGGTGAGTCTATCCTCATCAATAAAGAGTTTGAGGTAATAGTGGCTGCTTTGGCAAAAGACCCGCCTTCAAATAGCACAGTTCAATTTGAGTTATTGATTCACAAGAACGACTATTTCAAGAATGATTTCGAGAATACCAATGGATTAAGAAACGTCTTGACATACATTGAATTGAACCCGGAGAGTTCCATTGAAAAGGTTGAGGCTGGAATTAATGATTCAAGAATACTTCCGCCATATAGAGAATGGCTTGAAAAAAGTGATTTTGGCCTTTTAAGGTTAGATCGTCAAAGGCTATATGCTGAATACGAGGTTGACTTTTTTAGTAAAAACCAGATAGATTTAGTTATACTCTTTATAGCTATTGGAGCAACAATCTTAGCCCTGGCAATCATTAACTATGTAAACCTGATTACTGCCCAAGCCACAAGAAAAGTGAAGGAGATTGGCCTAAGGAAAGTAATTGGTGCTTCTAAAGTCCAATTAATTGCTTATCAGTTTGTGGAGGCCATTAGCCTAACTATTATCTCTTTTATTTTGGCTTTTGCAATAGCTGAGCGCAGCTTACCTTACCTCAATACTCAGCTGGGTAAAGCTATACGTCTTGATTATTTCAGTAGTGATTTCTTTATATGGATTTTCGTTTTTGGTGTGCTTCTTGGCTTAATTTCCGGGCTTTACCCAGCCTTCTTCATAGCAAGGTTTAAGGCATTAAGCTTAGTTCAAAGATCAGAGGTCTCATTGGGAAGTAAAGGATATCTCAGAAGGTTTTTGGTCCTTTTTCAGTTTGTCGCTTCTGCTATTCTGTTGGTGGTGCTCTCCATTATCTCTCAACAGATGAACTATATGAAAACAAAGGATTTGGGCTTTGACTCAGACTTTTTGGTGAGTGTTCCGCTTTATAGAGATTCTACTCATCTTTTTCAGACGGTTAAAAATGAAATAAGTACTATTTCAGGAGTTCAGTCGGCCAGCATCAATGGTTTTGTAATGGGGTCTAGAATTCAAACGTCTATCAGCAACCATTGGGACAGAGAATATGAAGGTAGAATAGGCTCAGGTGTGACAGGTGTTTATGCAGATGGTGATTTCTTTGAAACTGCGGGGGTTGAGTTTGTGTGGAAAGCCGATCAATTTGATGGCTCCTCCTTAAAAGAAGGGCAAATAGTGGTCGATTATTCGCTGGCGGAAAAGTTTAAACTCTTAGAAGATCAGGCAATAAAAAAATTATACAGATATAATGATAAGGTGGGAGTGGAAGTTGTTGGAATCGTAAAAGACTTTCATGTAGAGTCGTTGAAAACGGAGATTATTCCCACTATTATATTTCCTTTAAGCGATTGGGGAAGTAGGAATATTCTGCTAAAAATAAACCCTAATGATGCCCAGGGCACTTTAGCTAAAGTTGGAGGTGTTTATGAGACGTTGTTTGATAGACCTTTTGAGTTTTACTACCTCGATGATCAAATAGCCGATTTTTATAGAAAGGAACAGGGACAATTCCGTTTGTTCAAGATCTTCACCAGTCTGGCTATTTTTATTTCACTATTGGGCTTGGTAGCCTTGACCATTTTCTCCCTCGAACAACGCAGAAAAGAAGTAAGTATCAGAAAGGTACTAGGAGCTTCCGTTCAAAGGCTCATCCTGATGCTCAATAAGGAATATTCTGTTCTTGTACTAATAGCTTTTATCATAGCCTCTCCAATAGCCTATTACGCCATGCAAGACTGGCTGCAGGAATTTAAATACAGAATAAGCTTGAGCCCTTTGACTTTTATAGGAGCCTTTTTAGGGTTTCTTGCTTTGAGTTGGCTGGTCACTATTGCTCAATCATTGAGAGTATCCAGAGAGAATCCTGCAGATGTACTGAGAGATGAGTAAATGAAAAGAGACGGTTTCTATGGTAAGTAGTACTGACTACCTGACCCATAGAAATCGTCTCATTTTTCAAATTAATAAGGTCTGTTTGTTTTACGCCTCGGTTTTTGCCATTCTGTTCCGAGTATTTTCATCCAGATAAATCTTTCTCATACGAATGTTCTTGGGAGTAATTTCCAGGTATTCGTCTTTTTGAATGTACTCCATAGCTTCTTCTAAGGAGAATCTCTTTGGAGGCGCAATTTTGGAGTTGTCGTCAGAACCGGCAGCACGCATGTTGGTTAGCTTTTTTCCTTTTTGAACGTTCACTACCAGATCGTTCTCACGCGTGTGTTCTCCAATAACCTGTCCTGTATAGAGGTCTTCGCCAGGAGCCACAAAGAAAACGCCTCGGTCTTGTAGTTTGTCGAACGAATAGGCCGTGCCCGGTCCGTTTTCCATAGAGATAAGCGAGCCGTTTATTCTGCCTTTGATTTCGCCTTTGTATGGCTGGTAATCTTTAAAGCGATGATTCATAACAGCTTCTCCACCCGTGGCGGTCAATACGTTATTTCTTAAGCCAATCAGCCCTCTCGAAGGAATTTCGAACTCAAGGTGTTGCTGGTCGCCTTTAGGCTCCATAATCTTGAGCTCTCCTTTACGTTGTGTCGCCAGTTCTATTACTTTACCGGCTACTTCAGAAGGTACATCTACTACCAGCGTTTCAATAGGTTCGCACTTCTTGCCATCTATTTCTTTGAGAATTACCTGAGGCTGACCCACCATGAGCTCATAACCTTCTCTTCTCATGGTTTCTATAAGCACAGACAGGTGGAGAATTCCACGACCATACACCAAAAACTTGTCCTCAGAGTCGGTAGGTTGAACTTTTAGAGCCAAGTTTTTCTCCGTTTCTTTCATCAGACGGTCTCTTAGGTGTCTGGATGTAACAAACTTACCTTCTGAACCAAAGCCCGGAGAGTTGTTAATGGTGAAGAGCATGTTCATTGTAGGCTCGTCAATAGAAATACGCGGAAGTGGTTCCGGATTGTCAAAGTCGGTGAGCGTATCACCAATTTCAAAGTTTTCCAGCCCAACTATGGCGCAGAGGTCGCCTGCTTTAACCTCCGTAACTTTTACTCGGCCAAGACCTTCAAAAACCTGAAGTTCTTTAATCCGAACTCGCTGAATTGAACCATCAGCCTTGGTTAGTCCCATAGATTTGCCTTCTTCCAGCTTGCCCTGATACACCCTTCCAATGGCTATTCGGCCCACATAAGAGGAGTAATCGAGAGAGGTAACCTGAAACTGAGGAGTACCTTCCGGGCTTGGGGCTTCCGGAATTACCTCGAGAATTTTATCAAGCAGTGGAGTAATGTCTTCAGTAGGTTGCTTCCAGTCGGTGCTCATCCAGCCTTGCTTGGAAGAACCATAAACGGTTTCGAAATTGAGCTGTTCTTCTGTAGCATCAAGATTAAACATTAGGTCGAAAACCTGTTCGTGAACCTCGTCAGGTCGGCAGTTTTCTTTGTCTACCTTGTTTACCACAACTATTGGAGTTAGTCCCAGGCCCAGGGCTTTGCTAAGCACAAAGCGTGTTTGTGGCATTGGGCCTTCGAAGGCATCCACCAACAGCAATACACCATCGGCCATTTTAAGAACACGCTCTACTTCTCCGCCAAAGTCTGCGTGACCAGGAGTGTCTATAATGTTAATCTTAACCCCTTTGTAGGTAACCGATACGTTTTTGGAAAGAATGGTAATCCCTCTTTCACGCTCCAGATCGTTGTTGTCCAGAATCAATTCACCAGATTCCTGATTTTCTCTGAATAGTTTAGAGGCGTGAATAATTTTGTCTACCAGGGTAGTCTTGCCATGGTCTACGTGAGCAATAATGGCAATATTTCTAATGCTTTGCATAACAGCTTTTCAAATCGAGCGGCAAAGGTAGGGTTTTAATATGACTTCAGTGTTATGCGCCTGAAAATAGTACAAGGTGGTGTGTGGAATGAGAATCAGTAATTGGTGAAATGGTCAATAGTTATTGATGACGGGGTAGTTGGGGGATTGTTGAAATGAAGAATCATAGAACTAGACTCTTTAGGAGTTAATTTCATCGTTAAAGCCTTTTAAGATTTTCCAATCTATTTAATAGACAAGTTCAGAATGACGGCCTTTGAAGCTTTTAAGACAGCCTCATCACCGGCATGGAGAACAACCCTTGAAAAGTTACTCTTGTGGGTGGCTTCTATTAAGTTTTTCGAATTCGGCAATCTGCTCTTTCAGTCGATTAATCTGTTCAGAGGGAAGAATGTTTTGATAGGCTCCCACAATAATTTCTAACTCCACATGCCTGGACTTTGCCATAAGGTTATTGATTTGATTGAGCCGATGAAGGGCTCCATCGCCTTTTTCAACAATTGACTCCAGCTTTCGCTCCAATTCTATTGGGCCAACTTTGGCTTTGACCACATCTTGGTCGGTAAAGCTCTCTATAACTCTCGAAATGGTTTTTCGATAAACAATGAGTACAAAAGCAATTACTACAGGCCAGGATAGGAGCAGGTAGCCAATTCGCTCAATTATTTCTAAGGTATTGATGGTGTTCATATGATTAAGGTTTATGGATGGATTTGTAGTGGCAATGGAGTTCAGCAGATTGTTAGTTCCATCGTCAACTTATAATCACGCACGCCATAGCGTAATTGAATAAACTCAAATTGATGGGGGATTCCAAATATTATTGGCAGAGGCTATGGCTGTTAGTAGCTGATTCACAGGCGTACCGCAAGCATAATCTGCTTTTATGATTAGGCATGTGTGGAATGTGGTTGATTAGACAGAATGTAAACTACCGGATTAACTATGGCCATTATCGCGTTGACCATCGTAGTAGTTTTTTAGAATAGAGTCCATTTCTGACCGACCTTCTATAATGGACAATACTTTCTCCCAGATATCATTTGGAATGAGTTCGCGAAGTGGTTGCTCAACCCGGGGGATACGATCGAACACCTTTTTTACTTTGCCGTCCCAAACCTTGTAGTATTTAACCAGATCGTCAGGGTAAACCACTTTGCGTTTGGTGCCCTCATCAGAGGCTCTAAAGGGGTAAGGAATGTTCAGATAGCCGTAGTCATCGGTCAGTTGTTCTCCCGGTTGAATGTCTCTAATGGCAATTTCAAAGTCGTAGGCCGTAGAAAGACAGTTGGAGTTGAAGCTGTGGTTTACAAACCTTCCATTGTCCCAGCAGAGCACAAAATTGCCTTTGTTGTTTCTATAGGTATAGGTATCGAGTATTTGCTGATAGATAGGCTCCATTTGCTGAAATTCAGACGGGCTGAATTCACGGTCAAGCTTATCCAGTGCCCAGGTAATGGTGCCTGCCGGGATGAAATCTGTGGCCACAACTCCGTAGCCTATTTCTTTGCTGATAAACTTCAGCTCTGTGTTTGGGTGTATCATGGTTTCTGAAATCAAAAAGTGGCTCTCAGTTGTCCCGGATTTGATTTCCCGACTTGCTGTGGAGTTGGATGAAAATATAGCTTGAATTGAACTACCAAACAATGGGTGCTCAATGATGATTTTCGAAGTATTCGAAAGCGTCTATTATATCCAGATAAGCTCCGTCAAAACCAGCATCAATAATTTTCTTTAAGTAGGAGCTGTCATTTCCATAAATAATCTGCTGCCAGCCTTTATCCCAATAATTCACCTTATAATTGCCCTCCCAATCGGGGTTTTCGGCCTTAATCCATGCCGGACTACCAACCTGCCATTCACTTTGCCAATAATATCTGTAGTCTTCGGCTTCACCTATGCTCATATAAGAGACAACAAGTCGTTTTCCCCCATTGGCCTTGGTCTTTAGCTTCTCAAGGTCACCGGAGCTTAGTGGCTTGTCGTGGAAAAAGAGATCCAAAATAAGTAAGTCGTAGTTGGTTTTGGCGAGTGCTTCTATGAGGGCTGTTTTTGTCCGAAAATTTGAATAATTGAGTAAGTAGAGGAAGTTTTTAGCTTCTGAAATACGAAGGATATCCCTGCTGTTTTCATTAAAGACACAAGAGGGGTATGATGGTATTTCATCTAAGTTTCTCCTGTGGGCTGCAAAAGAGATAAAGTCATTGCGCTTATTCTGCCTATAAGACTTGTTTACTTTAGACTTGGAGTGGCAATAGTCTGTAGTGAGTACTTCTACACCGTTTTTTTCAAAGAGTAGACACAGATTGAGCATGAACTGTTGGTCGGCAGACGGAGTGGGCTTATTGTCTTTGCTGTAGCCATAAAATAAATCTTCGCGTCCGGTAGCGTCTATGGCATTCAGGTAGTCCAGGTAGGGCACCCCACTGGCATCTCCGGAAGATGTGGCCAGTTCCTGTCCGTTTTGAGGAATTATTAGAAAGTCGGCATTTTGTTGCTTGGCATAGACGCTAAGATTCCTTACAAAATTCCGCATTTCCTGCCTGTAGTCGGTGTGGTCAGAGGTAGGCCGGGCGGCACCGGAATTGTTCCATGTTTCGGAGGTATGAAAGACCCCCAGAAGGGAGAAGATTATAGGTAGAATGCTTACTGTCTTTTTCATATCATTAGGTTAGCGTGGCTATTGGGTAAACTCGCCAATGTGCCAGAGTACAGTGCTTGGATCGTGTACGAAAAACTCTCGGCCCCATGCTTCATTTTTAATTTCTGATATACGCACCGTAGGGTACTTATGCTCTAAATCCAAAGTCAACAGTTCAGCTCTAAATGCCTCTATGTTGTCTACTTCCAGAAACAGCATGGTATTTTCTACCCAATCCTTTACAAAATATTTCTGAAGATAGAAGGCCACATTGTTTTTAAGCTTATACACGCACATATCGTGCGAAAGCTCTATTTCCTGAAAACCAAAAGCCCGGTAAAAACTCCTCGATGCTTCATAGTCTTTGGCTCCTATAAACGGGCGGATGCTTTTGGCTTGTTGTTTCATGGTCTAAAAATCATAGATATAAAGGTCGAAAAAGTGATTGAATTATAGGCGTTTGCACTGAATTAAGCTCACAGCAATGCTTTTACGGTACGGTTTAGTAAACAAACAAGTGGCTATCAATTTATAAAATGTCTTACAGCGTCTACGGTGTTGTGATGGGCTTTTCTGCAGAGGTTAAGTCCGTTTTTCGTCAGGTTTAGAAGCTGAGGGTTGCTTTGTGGTGTATCCGTAGGTCAGCCCGCCCAATAACCAAACAGGTGTTGAAATGAGCAATTCCCTGGCCTGAAGCTCTTCGTTTTTCAGTAGAGGCATAATGCATGATGTAATCACAAACATTAATATACCCCAAATCAAACCATTAATGATCCACCGTTTCATGCCGTGTGTTATTTTTAGCCATAGGCTTAAAATAATGACTTGTTCGCAGGAGATCAAACAGATAGTGTGTTGTTTATCGATATTCCGGATTGTCGAAATTCCATCGTTTACCATTTTCCCAATCCTTTCGGGAATTGCCATAGGAGGGGTAGCCTTCTGCCTTCTTAAGGAGTTGAGCAAGGTGCAAGAGGTTGTAGGTCATAAACGTGGTGTTTCGGTTAGTAAACTCGTTCTTAACCGCGCCCGATTCTTCATCCAAATAGCTGGGGCCGGGGCCTATTTCACCCAGCCAACCACAATCGGCTTGGGGAGGTATGGAGTAGCCAATGTGCTGTAAAGCATAAAGAATAGACATGGCGCAATGCTTGGCTCCATCTTCGTTGCCGGTAATTACACAGCCTCCAACCTTGCCGTAGTATAGGTATTGGCCTTTGCTGTTTGTTTGGCCACTTAGGCTGTAAAGCCGTTCGATCAGCTTTTGAGCTTCAGAAGATTTCTCTCCCAGCCAAATAGGAGTGCCAATCACCAGAATATCAGCCCTCAGAATTCGTTCGGAAAGTTCCGGCCATTCATCTTTTGGCCAGCCGTGTTCTTCCATGTTCGGAAATACCCCGCTGGCTACCTCATGGTCTATTAGCCGAAGCTCATCGACCGTTACACCTTCTTTGCGCATAATTGTCTTAGACAATCGCATGAGGCCTTCCGTATGGCTTTGTTCTGGCGAACGTTTAAGGGTGCAGTTCACATAGATGGCTGAGAGGTTAGAGAAATCCATAAGTATTTAGCTATCAGATTTTTAATGTACGCGTTTTATCGGACGTATACATTAGAGGGAATCGATAAATCGTTTAATCTCGCTCTTAGCTTTTCCAGCCTTTCTCTGAATTCTCCCCAGAAGTTCATCTTCCTGACCCTCCGTATAAGTAAGATCGTCATCAGTAAGATTAGCATATTCTTGTTTCAATTTTCCTTTTACAATGTTCCAGTTGCCTTTCAGTTTGTCTATTGTTGCATTCATAGTTTTATCTTTTGGTTCACCCTAAGAAATCCAAGGATGGTGCCATAGCCATTGGTTGCTGAGGTTTGTGGTTAAATAGTTGATTTTCAGTAATTTGAATTATAGTGTGTTTTGTTTGGGTGGAAAGGTATTCTACACTATCGGGAAAATATTTCTCGAAATGACAGGGAGTAGGGGGCTTATGGAGTCTGAACGGCCACTTTAGCAGTATTTGGTTGTTGGCCGGAAATAGCCAACTGGCAAAATAGTGCTATCTTCCTAACCAATAAACACCCAATAATGAAAAGACATTTAAAGGTAGCCTCTCTGCTGATAGCACTTTCTCTGTTGCTAAGCAGTAAATGCCAAAACACAGGCGAAGACGAACGCGAACATAAATTCGGATACGTGAATTTTAACCTGGGAGAATCGCCCGTGTCGTCACCCGGTAGGCAAGAACTTTCATTGTACGGTTGCAACACGGAAATAACTACCCGCGGTACGATATGGAACGGGCAGGAAAATCTGGAGTGGAATACCAAGAACCAGGTGCTGGAAAATGTACCCTTTGGGTATAGAGAAGAAGACGGCCGTAAATACTTTATCTCCAAGTATTACATGGCTTCTCCTCCTGTTATGGAACTGATGACCGCGAATGCGGGAGAAAAGGCAGCAAGAGCTAACATTGGTCTAGTTATCCCCGACCAGTTTACTTTTTTTGGTGAAAAGCCTGTGCAAATAGTACACCTGGACTATACCATTTTAGAGCCGGTATATCTGAATTATGTGGAGGTGGACTATTATTTCCGGCCAGGAAAAAATGAAATGTCTTGCGGAGATTTGGGAGTGGATCTGATTCCTCTGAATATTCGATGTAAAGATTTTTTATGGCGCAACAAACCCTCTACAGGTTCTATTCAAGAGGCAAAAGGAGCTTCCGGAATAGGCAGACTAAAAAATGAGAAAGGACAGAATCAGGTATTTTTACCAAGTTATGGTCCCAATGGGGAAGACTGTCTGGATTGCACCATTACCATATTAGACGATATTCTTCTGAACCACGAAGTGTTTTTTGCCACTGAAGACGGGTTTTCTAAAACCATTAGCCTGACGGATTTTTATAAAAAGAATGGCCACGAAATGCCTATTCCTCTGGCATGTCGGCCGCGCTTCGAACTTCCTGCCGGGTGTAAGCCTAACGATTGAAACACTCAGGCTAAACCCTGTTAACGATTACCGCTGATGGTAAGCTGTTGACCTTGACCATGGGAGAAACTTGTGGTCAGTATACGAGGACGAACATCTTTGTTTTCCTGTTCCACAATGGTTATTGCCCCGGTAGGAGTGGAGAACCTGGCAAGGAAAGATTCTTGTTCCGTCAGGCTGTTCCTAAGCCCCAGTGTATGGAGTAAACCTACCAACAATTCACCGCCCTCTATAACTACCTCCTTAAGCCCGTTGAAACCGTTGCTGTGAATGGTAAACTCTCCGGTGGCCGGGTTTGGGTAGTGGTAAGTAATAAAAAAAATATGATTCAGGGGCGAGTATTCAGGAAAGGCAATGTAAGTCCATAAACTGCCGTTAGTCACCTCATGTTCAATGTTCAACTGGCGTAGAGCTAAAACTATTTTGTGGTGTTCCGGCCCTGTAAGCGCCAGGTAGGCCCCGGTATAATGTTGTTCAATTAAGGTCTTGTATTTTAGGGCTACATCGTCAGTTGGCTGTCCTTTTAAACTCATAAGCTCTACGTAGCTGCCATTTTCAAATTTGACATGAGCATTGAGTAAGCCGTTGGAGTGCAGTTTTCCGGGTTTTAAAGTAAAACCCATGGAAGCGAACCTGTTTTTGGCGCTATCGAGGTTGGAATAGGCATACACCACATGGTCAATCTGTAAATTTTGAGCAAAGGCAAGAATTGGGCAAGCAATCCATAGAAGGGCAAAGAACAAAAAATATGTAGAAACTACCGATCTGGACATGAAGTGCTGTTATGTTCAGTGAATTTGGTCAAAAGCGGCCTGGCAATCAATACCTTCCAAAATAAAAGGAGACTACGTTCCACACTTTAGGCTTGAATAAACCAAAACCAATTAGTGCAGAATGTCAACCCAACCTCTTTCTATCTTTCCAGCGTTTTTCCTTCAGAGTAGTTTCAATCTTGGTTTTTTTTAAAACTTCCGGGCTGATCCTTAGAGCTTAGTTTCGATTTGCCCATTTTGGGCTGCTTACCAGCTCGATAACCCGCATTGTTAAGGCTAACCACAAAAAGCGATAATGAACCCTTCAATCATAAAGAGTTTCTACTCAGTGTTCCATCCACGAGTCGCCAGATATTCAAAGGGTTGCTGTCTTTGAGAGCATCGGGTAGTGCCTCTTGCGGAAAATCCTGATAGCAAACGGGGCGCACAAAACGCTTAATAGCCGCAGTGCCTACAGAGGTAGTTTGTGGAGCCGTAGTAGCCGGAAAAGGGCCTCCATGTACCATAGAATGGCATACTTCAACACCAGTTGGGAAGCCATTGAACACAATTCTACCTACCTTTTCTTCCAGAATACTTACCAGTTCTGCATACTCTCGTAAATCTTCTTCCGTACCATGTATAGTGGCCGTCAGGTGGCCTTCCAGACCTCTGGCAAACTGAAGTATTTCTTCTTTGGCCGATGCATTGACCAACAAAGTAGCCGGCCCGAATACTTCTTCTTGCAGGGCTTTGTTTTGTAGCACCGTGGTTATGTGCGCTTCAAATATTTGGTTAACAGCTTTATTGCCTTCAGCCACGCCTGTTGAATGACTAAGTTCTGTTACACCCGGGCTACTTTTAAGTTGTTCTACGCCCAGATTAAAGGCACTTTTAATTCCTTGCGAGAGCATGATGCCTTCGGCCGAAGTTTCATTGCAGGCCGCCAATGTTTTCTTAAACTGGTCTGTATGCTCGCTTGAAGGGAGTACCACCAGACCGGGGTTGGTACAGAACTGACCCACTCCGAGAGTAAACGAGCCTGCTAGTCCCTTGGCAAGGGCTTCCGCTTTACTTGCCAAGGCTCCCGGAAGCATAAATACCGGGTTGGTGCTGCCCATTTCTGCATAAACAGGAATAGGCTCGGGACGTTGATTGGCCGCATCGAAAAGTGCTTTTCCGCCCCTATAAGAGCCTGTAAAACCAACAGCTTTAATGTTTGGGTCATTTACCAGGGCCATACCTACTGCTATGGTTTTACCCTGAACAAGAGAGAATACTCCTTCCGGTAGGTTACACGCTTTGGCTGCTTTGAGAATAGCTTGAGCCACCAATTCGGAGGTGCCCGGATGCAAAGGGTGGCCTTTTACAATAACTGGGCAACCGGCTGCAAAGGCCGAAGCCGTATCGCCACCGGCTACTGAAAAAGCAAGTGGGAAATTACTGGCTCCAAAAACAGCCACAGGGCCAAGTGGCCGTTGCATTTGCCGCACGTCAGGCTTTGGAAGTGGCACCCGGTCGGGGTTGGCGCGGTCAATTCGGGCATCGACCCACGAACCTTCACGTACTACTGAGGCAAACAGCTTAAGCTGGTTCATAGTACGGCCTCGCTCGCCTTCCAGTCTGGGGCGTGGTAGAGCCGTTTCTTCCATGCATCGTTCAATTAGGGCGTCACCCAGAGCCAAAAGTTCATTGGCAATAGTCTCCAGAAAAAGGGCTTTTTGCTCATTATCTATTTCCTTAAAAGATGAATAGGCTTTTTTGGCAAGGGCGGTTGCCTGTTGAATTTCTTCTTCCGTAGCCTCAAAAAAGTCTGTGGGCAGATTTTCAGAGTTGGCAGGATTAATTGCCTTGAAAGTGTCTTTTCCCTTAGCAGAGGTAGAAAATCCGATGAATTGATGTCCGGTAAGCGAAGCCATAGGTTTGTTTTGGGTTTGAAATCAATGTCAGGCCAAAATTATGGGCTTTCTTTTCAGGCGCAACCTTCATCACCAATATCTGCTGATTAAATAATTAAGGTTAGCAATATGAAAGGCTTCTGCTATTTTCAACCAAACCTTAAAATACATGATGAAGAATATACAACTGCTGATTTGTGCTTTGTTGATGGCCCTGCCGGGTATCATGGAGGCACAAATACCACACCCCAGAGAGACATTTGGCCATGAAGTTGGAGCCGATTATAAGTTGGCCGATTATGACCAGATGCTTGAATACTACGACAAGCTTGCCGCTTCTACCGAGCGTGTACAGATGGTAGAAATTGGTAAATCGGTTATGGGACGTCCCATAAAGCTCTTTTTTATTTCCAGCGAGAAAAATATGGCTCAGTTGGAGCGTTGGAGAGAGATTAGTGAAAAACTATCGAGGGCAGAGATTTCTGAGGCCGAGGCCCGGCAGCTGGCCAAAGAAGGTAAGGCCATTGTGTGGTTCGATGGCGGAATGCATGCCACGGAGCGGGCTCACGCACAAATGACTTCTGAGCTGGCCTGGAGAGTTGCCGCAGAGGAATCGGAGGAAATGCAAAAGATCAGGGAAAACGTAATTACTCTTATTGTTCCCGTAATGAATCCCGATGGACTTGATATTGTAGTTGATTGGTATCGTAAAAACCTGGGAACACCTTTCGAAAATACCTCTCCACCAATTCTGTATCAGAAATACGTGGGGCACGATAACAACAGGGATTGGTTTATGAACAATATGCCCGAGACAAAGGCAGTTACCCAGGTGCTATACCACGAGTGGTATCCTCAAATTGTACACAACCATCACCAGACCGCACCGCGTTGGGCCATGATATTTATTCCGCCTTTCAGAAGCCCGGTAAACCAAAAAATCCATCCCGGTGTTACCACTGGAGTTAATCTAGTGGGAACGGCCATGGCCAACCGCTTTGCCATGAAGAAAATGCCAGGGGCCATAGCCACCACGGGCTATTCTATGTTCTGGAATGGAGGTATGAGAACGGCTCCTTACTATCATAACCAGATAGGAATACTCACAGAAACGGCTCAACCCAGCCCAACGCCTACTGAGTATGACCCTGAGCGATTCCCCGAAACAGTGGGGGGTAAGGCCTCAAACGGAACAGAGATTTTCTATCCATTTCCATGGAAAGGCGGAATGCTTCATTTTAGAAGTGCTGTGGATTACATGCTGGAGGCATCGATGGCTGTTCTTGATTTGGCAGCCGACAAGAAAGACGAGTTTCTTTACAACATCTATAGCATGGGACGCGATGCTATTGAAGATCGGTCGGGCGCCTTTGCCTATGTTATTCCCAAAGACCAATGGAATCCGAGTGAAGCCATAAATTTAACCAATATACTAATGCAGGGTGGCATAGAGGCTCATAGAGCAACGGCTCCTTTTACAGTAAATGGGAAGACCTATGAGGCCGGATCTATCATATTCTACGGAAGTCAGGCTTTTAGACCCTTCCTTGCCGATTTAATGGAGAAGCAGGTATATCCTGATCAGTTTCGTTATCCGGGAGGGCCTCCAATGCCGCCATACGATCTGGCAGGATGGACGCTGCCATTGCAAATGGGAGTAACTGTAGACCGCATAACCGATACCTTCAACGCTTCGGCAGAGGAGGTGACTGAAAAACTTGTGCCTGAAGCAGGGCAAGTTGCAGGCTCGGGTCGCTATGGATACGTATTTTCCAACAAAGACAACCTGAGTGCCAAGGCCATTAACCGATTGCAAAAAGCCGGTTATACGGTGAGTTTATTGAAAGCGGACGATGACAATGCCAAAGCCGGTTCTGTAGTAGTAAGAAGCAAGAGAGGGCTGGATGATGAAGTGCAGAAGCTAAGTGCAGAGCTTGGCCTGGACTTTACGCGTCTGGCTAAGGCTCCGGCAGCACCCATGGAAGAACTAAACCGCGTGAAGGTTGGAATTTATAAATCATGGCAGGCCAATATGGACGAAGGGTGGACACGCTGGATGCTAGAGCAGTTTGAGTTTGATTTGGATACCCTGCACAACGAGCAAATTCAGTCGGGCAATCTCTCCCAATACAGTGCACTTATTTTCCCCTCTCAGAGTGGGAGAGGCATCATGCAGGGGCATAGCCAGGGAAGAATGCCTGAAAAATTTGTGGGAGGAATTGGTGAAGAAGGTGTAAAAGCTATTGATACTTACGCCAAAAGCGGAGGAACCATCATTTTCTTCGATGCTTCCAGCGACTTTGCTATCGAACAGTTCAAACTACCGGTCAAAAATGTGCTCAGTGGTTTGAAGGATACAGAGTTCTTTATACCCGGGTCACTCATCAGGACAGATATTGATACTTCCAATCCGTTGGCGTTTGGTATGATGAACCAAGTTGCCGCTTCATTCGATAATAGCGGAGCCTTTGCTGTAGAAAGTGGAGCTCAAGGTATCGAAGAAGTAGCAAGATATGCTTCAGACAATCTACTAATGAGCGGTTGGGCCATGGGAGAAGAAAAGTACCTGGCCAATACTTCGGCCATGCTCAATGTGAGCTATGGAGGAGGTAACCTTGTGTTGTTTGGCTTCAAACCACAATTTAGAGGTCAGCCCAGAGGTACTTACAAGCTTATCTTTAACTCCATTTATCAGGGAGCAAAAAAGAATAAGATAAACACGAAGAGATAAAACCGGCCTCAGAGTCTCCTAAAAGGGCCTCGGAGATTAATGGTTCTTCAGAGTTCTCTGTGAGAGCCTCTTATGGAGAGAAATAGTTGTCATTCCCGCGAAGGCGGGAACCTCCAAATCAGTACAACCAATAATTAGCCCACGGTTTAAACCGCGGGCTAATTTATTTATGTTCCTGCCAAATTTGATTCTCTAAAATCTGACTTCAGGAATCTAAAAACTATCTTTGCAGCCATGACGAAAACGGATTTCAAAAGACATACTGTTACAGCTGCTTTGCCCTATGCCAATGGTCCTGTTCATATTGGCCACCTGGCAGGGGTATATATTCCGGCAGATATTTATGTGCGCTATTTGCGTTCCAAGGGAGAAGATGTGGCCTTTATTTGTGGTTCCGATGAACACGGAATGGCCATTACCATGCGTGCCCGAAAAGAAGGTATAGACCCTCAGCAAATCGTAGATAAATACCACGGCATGATCAAAAAAAGCTTTGATCAACTAGGTGTTTCTTTTGATATCTATTCACGCACTTCCAACTCGGTGCATCATGAGACAGCACAAGAATTCTTCAAAAAGCTTTACAAGGAAGGGAAGTTTGAGGAGCGCGTAAGTGAGCAATACTTTGATGAGGAGGCCAAGCAATTTTTGGCAGACCGGTATATTACAGGTACCTGCCCTAAGTGCAACCATCCATCAGCCTATGGCGATCAGTGTGAGAATTGTGGTACTTCACTCAACCCAACCGACCTGATTAACCCTAAATCTACACTCACAGGAAATCCACCCGTACTTAAAGAAACTAAACATTGGTATCTGCCCCTGCAGAACTATGAAAAGTGGCTCAATCAATGGATAGTAGAAGGACATAAAAATGATTGGAAGCCCAACGTGTGGGGCCAATGTAAGTCCTGGATTGATGGTGGTTTGCAGCCTCGAGCCATGACACGGGATTTAGATTGGGGGATTCAAGTGCCAGTTCAGGGAGCCGATGGTAAAGTACTCTACGTTTGGTTCGATGCCCCAATCGGTTATATCTCGGCTACCCGCGAGTGGGCTGCAGAGAAGGGAATAGATTGGGAGCCTTACTGGAAAGACAAAGACACCAAGCTGGTGCACTTTATTGGCAAAGATAACATTGTGTTTCATTGCATTATTTTCCCTGCCATTCTCAAGGCACATGGCGATTATATTTTACCGGAAAATGTTCCGGCCAATGAATTTTTAAACCTGGAAAACGATAAGATATCGACCTCAAGAAACTGGGCCGTTTGGTTGCACGAATACCTTCAGGAGCTTCCCGGTAAGCAAGATGTGCTACGCTATGCCCTTTGTGCCAATGCTCCCGAAACCAAAGACAACGATTTTACCTGGAAAGACTTTCAGGCTAGAAACAATAGCGAACTTGTAGCCATATTGGGCAACTTTGTTAACCGGGCAGTGGTTCTTACCCACAAGTATTTTGAAGGAAAAGTGCCTGAGCGGGGAGAGCTATTCGATATCGATAGAGAGGTACTTCATGCCCTGGGTCAGGTACCCAAGAAAGTAGGCGATTCTATAGAACGTTATAGGTTTAGAGAGGCTCTTGCGGAGATGATGGACCTGGCAAGAATAGGCAATAAATACCTTGCTGACACCGAGCCATGGAAACTGATAAAAACCGATGAAGAACGAGTAAAGTCCATTCTAAACATTGCTTTGCAATTGGTAGCTAATCTGGCTATCGTAGCTGAGCCGTTTATACCCTTCAGTACAGCAAAACTAAGCGATTTCCTTAACCTCGGACAATTAGATTGGTCAGTTGCCGGCTCTGACGATCTGCTCAAGGCAGGCCATGAATTGAAGCAACCGCAATTGCTTTTCGAGAAAATAGAAGATAAAACCATAGAAGAACAAATTCAGAAACTGGAGAATACTAAGAAACAAAACCAAATGGAGAACAAAGAAGTAGAAGTAGCCCCACTCAAAGAAACCATTGTATTTGACGATTTTATGAAATTGGACCTTAGGGTAGGAACCATTTTGGAAGCCAAACGAGTAGAGAAGTCCAATAAGCTACTTCAGTTTTTGGTAGATACTGGTGTGGATAAACGCACCATTTTGAGTGGAATTGCCAAGCATTATTCTCCGGAAGAAATGATTGGTAAACAAGTAACCATTGTGGCCAATTTAGCTCCAAGGCCAATGATGGGCACGGTTTCAGAAGGCATGATTCTGATGGCTGAAGACGCAGAAGGTAACCTAAGGCTTATTCAACCCAATGAAAACGTAAACCCGGGTTCTACCGTAAGTTAGTTTAAGGTTAATGGTTTAAAAGGGGTAAACCGGTGCTAAAACCAGCCTGCTGAGAGCTATGGTAAAGGTAGGGCGTTTATGGTGAAGTTATTCCCTTCCAGAGGATTTAAGGGTGTCCATAACCATGTACTCCAAACTCTGAACAATGAACCAGAAACAATGAACCTTGAACATAAAACAGTTTCATGAAAATCAATGCGCAACGCTTGTTGGAAAACCTCGATCGCTATGCTCAAATAGGGAAGAAGGGCAGAATTGGTGTGGAGCGCATAGCCCTGTCTAAAGAAGACAAAGAGGCGAGAGATTTACTCAAAACCCAAATGACTGATGCCGGACTGGAAGTTCATATCGATCAGTTGGGTAATATGATTGGGCTTAGAAAAGGCAAGTCTGAAGGTAAGCCGGTGGCTTTTGGGTCACACCTCGATACTGTCTATTCGGGAGGCCGATACGATGGCGCACTGGGAGTACTTGCGGGTTTAGAATTGATCCACACGCTCAATGACAATCATATCGAAACAGACAAACCTTTGGCGCTCGTCAACTTTACCAATGAAGAAGGAGTAAGATTTGCTCCAGATATGATGGGCAGCCATGTGTATGCCGGCAAGGCCGACCTCTCCGAAATTTTAAAATCTTCAGCGTATGACGACCCCAACGAAACAGTCGGAAGCTGTTTAAAGTCTATAGGTTATGCTGGTAAAATGAAGCCGGGGGCTATAGAATTCGATTCATTTTATGAGCTACACATTGAGCAAGGCCCGGTATTGGAACTGGAGCAAATAAATATTGGGGTTGTGGAATTGGTGCAGGGTATTTATTGGACGCGTTATGTGATAAAAGGCGAAGCAAACCATGCAGGAACCACTCCATTGTATTACCGCAAAGATGCCGGTTTTGCCTCTGCCAAAGTTCAACAGTTTGTGGGAGAATATGCTCGAAAGCGAGATAGTCGTGTATTGACTACCGTGGGGTCGGTAAAGTTTAGTCCGGGGGCAATCAATATAGTCCCTGAAAGTGCAGCCTTTACCCTGGATGTTCGCAGCACTGACGAAACGCTTCTCAAAGAGGCACAGAAAGATATCGATGCTTATATAAATGAAGTGGTAGCGAGCGATAAGCTGTTATTGGAAAGAGAGGAAATGGTACGATTTGGCCCGGTTCGTTTTCCATTAGCCATGACTGACAGTGTGCAGCATGCCACTAAATCTTTGGGATTGACCTATAAAAGAATGCCTAGTGGAGCCGGGCATGATGCTCAAATGATGGCCTCTTTTTGTCCTTCGACCATGATTTTTATTCCTAGCGTAAAAGGCATCAGCCACAATGTAGAAGAGTATTCTCACGATCATGATGTGGAGAATGGAGCGAATGTGCTACTGGCAGCGGTTCTTGGAAAATCGGGAATTGGGTAATTAGTCAATTGGTCATTTGCCGGATTCAGATAGTTCCTTGAGTTTATTCAATGCCCTAGGCCAGGTCTCATCAAAATAATTAAGGTATTCTTCAGCGAGTTCGATTTCTGCAGTTACTGTGGTTATACCATTGTGCTCATGGAATGAATAGTTCTCCAGACTACCTGCCCAACTTTCAACATCAGGGCCTTCGGTAATTTCGTTTTCTCCGTCTAAAATTCCGTAATGACGAATAGAGACAAACTCAAATGGAATGTTCTCTGCAATTTCAGATACCATGCCGCCCTTCTTACCATTTTCATCCGTTCCGACAAAATATATCTTGGTGCCTTTCTCCCAGCTTCCTTCATAAGTTGAGGTTGGATTGAATTCGGCTGTCCATTGATTGTAGGTCTCAATATTGTCAAGCCCCAGCATGGTCTTGTAAACCTTCTCAGCAGATGCCTTAATATCCATTGTGTATTGTATCTTTTTCATGCTTGAATCCATTTCCTTACTCAAGATTATGAGCTTTTTTGTCTTTTCAGAATTTTGACAATTCTATTATTTATGATCTCCGACAGATTCCAGTTATAAAGTTTGGGATCAGTTGTGCTGTAAAAGGCTATAACAACGGCATCAAGATCCTTATCATAATTTGCAAAACTTTGGTACCCCGGAACCCAACCTCCGTGCTCAAACTCATAAATGGAAGCGTAGATTTCCTTTTCTCCCGGCTCGAACAACGACCCATCATTCAATGCCCTTAAGAAGATGCCTACATCCTCTGCGGTGGCATGCATGCCGTGATCGTTTTCTTTTAAGTCAAATTCGTAACCTTCATGATAGCCGCTCATTACGTTGTCTATGTTCACTTCATTGAGCGAAGCATGGGTATTGTTAAGACTTAAAGGGGTTAATACTTCTTCTTGAATGAATTGAAAGTTGGGATAACCTAATTCTTCATCCATTATCTTATTGATCAACAGGTAATTCGTATTGCAATATTGATAGTCTTCGCCCGGTTCGAAGTTGGCTGGTTGGTTCTCAATCAGTGCCAGACTTTCTTCGAAGGTTTCTGTTGGAGCAGCCCAGAAACCTGGGCTATCAGTAAAATTCGGAATGCCACTTCTATGCTGAATCATCAACCTCAAAGTGATCTTATCCGCATTTTCAATGCTGCCCACTAGCTCAGGTAAATAGTCGGCTAATGTTTTATTGAGAGATAGCCTTCCATCATTAACCAATTTGGTAACAGCTACAGCATCATATAGCTTGCTGATGCTGGCAATCTTGAATAGTGCATGTGGGTTGGCCGGAGTTTTAGTATCTCTATTATGCCAGCCGGATGCAAAATACTGGGGTGGTTGGCCAGCTTGATCCACATAAACGATCATTCCATCAAACCCATGGCCAATGGCTTCATCCAACTGCTCCTGAACTGTATCAGGCAGTGGAAGTATCCATGCTTTCACCAATAGCCAGGGCACAAAGTACAGCGAGCCAATAGATGCGGCAATAAAAATGACTTTAAGTATGCGTTTCGTTTTTTTCTTGGTCATGATTCAGGGCTGTATATTAGTGGGCTTTTGAGTGCCCAATCGATTGTCATCAAATGTTAGCGATATATCTTAAATAGCATTGTGGACAGTAATAGTGTGTTATATGATGCTCAATTTCGAAAACTCATAAAGAGAATGGAGGTCTATCTAACGTATTTCAAATACCGCTCGTTGGTCCAGTGAAATACTTCCAGTATACAGTCTTTCGTAAAAAGCGTACTAAGTGATAATATGGTCAGGCAAGCAGTTAGTAATGAAGTTGAACTGAAGTCCATCCCAATAAACTCATGGGCATAGTAAATAGTGTAATAAATCATATAACTACCAAGGCCGATTTTGCCCAGCTGGTGGCTAATGACCATCGATTTCTTTCTCCATTTCCTGAATACTCTCCTAAAGTAGAAGTAGAGTGATAACCATGAAATGGAACTAAGTGCGAGAAGTAAGACGAGGTTAAATGACGCAGGCAGATTTTTCAATATCGTACTCAAGGCGAAAGATGCCATAATGACCAGCAGTGTAACCCAAGCCCTTTCTGACCATAGATATTTCTTCAAAAGACCTTTACGGATGGATTGATAATGCTTTCCGAAACCCTTCCTAAACTCATCTTCCATCACCCTAAAACCCAGTGGCCCAAAACCTGCATGCACTTCATGAATGGCTTTCGTGATTGATTTGTTAGGGTCTGATTCCAGTTTAACTTCAACGGCAGAAGCCACATGATCCAAAATCTCCATTTCTACTTCAATATGAGTGAAACCTCTGGAGTGGATGAATTTCTTGATTTCAGCTAATTGATCTTGTGTGAGTTTCAATTGAAAGAGGTTTTAATGGTGAATTCTTCCTTATAAAGCTTGCTCAGCGTAAAGAATGAGATAAGCATAATGATGCTTAATGGAATGCATATTTCAGGGTGAATAAACAGGCTGCCATAAATGTCTTTGTCAGCGAACATGTTCCAACTTTGAATGGTCATGTTGGGTACTTGCAGAGCCAGAGCCATAAAAGGGGTGAAGATCTGGTAGACCTCTGAGGTTCGGTAAACCTTGCCGGCCTTTTTACATTTCCTCCAAAACTGTATCCACTTGCCAAAGAAGAAAGTCAATGGAATAAAAATAAAGCAAATGGTGCTTACGGTAATGAGCGTTTTAATGCCGAAAAGCTGCGATAGTGTCCAACTCCCAAGAATCACACCTAAAGTGATTAATACATTCGGCCAACCGAGAAAGTAGCTGATGAAAATCTGACCAAATCGTTTTCTTACTAATCTAATCCGGGCTTTAGTTCTCTGATCTCTTATTTTGATGATACCATTTACTCCTCCAAAACTTGGCTGAACTACATCTCTGATATGGGTTTTGATGTCCTGAGTCTTGTCTGTTCTGTTCTCATAGGAAGTGCAAATATGATCATACATTTCCTCAAAGAACTCCATAGTGTTGATGTCAACGGATTTCAGATACTGTTCAATTGTGTGTTGTTCATCTTTCGTAATCATCCCAATCCAAGTTTAGGGTTTAACACTTTTTGGAGGTTTGCTAAAAATTCTTCCAGCTCAGAGACTTTGGCTTTGGCTTCTGCATTGCCTTCCTTGGTTAGGGAGTAGTATTTGCGGACTCTGCCGTCTACCAATTGAGTTTCTGTGGTCAGGTAACCTTCGGCTTCCAGTTTATGTAGGGTAGGATAGAGAGCTCCTTCGGTGATCTTAAATTCACCTTCGGTGAGTTGCTTTACTTTCTGGGTAATCTCATAGCCATACATCTTTTCTTGCTCTTCCAAGAGCCGAAGAACAATAGTGGCCAGGCTTCCCTTGAGTAGTTTACTTGAAGACATATCCAAGTATACATAATTTTCTTATGTATAAGAAACTTGGGTATTGATTTAATTTAGTGTTTATAGTTCATTGAAGGGCATACTATGAACTATAAACTATGAACCATAAACCAACTAGTCATTGTACTCTGTCATGGTTCGGCTAATGCCGATGGTGCAAAAGCCATAAATCATATCAATGGCCTTGTCCATTATAAATGGTAGTTCATCAAACTCTTGTGGGGTAAATTTGCTAA
>NZ_DDDQ01000162.1:0-14002 GCF_002336325.1 Roseivirga sp. UBA1976
TTAGGTGAAAAAGAGCCCCGATGGTAACATTGGGGCTGCTTTATTTTAATCTTTAATCGATTGTTTATCAGGATATTGGTGGTTAATAATTACTACCTTTGCAGAGCCGTATGATTTCTTCAACCTTAACTTTAGTCTGTGCCTTGGCCGGACTTATTTTAGTGCGTTTTGCCCGAAAACCACTAACCAAAATGGTCACAGTAATGCTCGCCTTGTCTAGCATTATCTATCTCGATCCCATAATGGGTATAGGCCCTTTTGGTACCTATGTATTTGCTTTTTGCTCAGTGTTAGCTTCTGTGGAGTCCGCCAATTCGTTAAACCTGAAAAACTACCACAAAGCCTTTCTCATTGGTACTGCTGTTGTAATAGTACTCATTACGGTTTCCGAGGTGCTTGGCTTCGATGAGATGATTCCCAAATATATTTTCGGAATGCTCTACCTGTTAGGATTCGGTGTGCTCTTTCTTAAAAGCTTTAAGAAAATAAAATCGAGGTTGGGAATATTGGTGGTATGGTCGGCCGAGGCTATAAAATGGTGTGCCGAATTGTTAGCCTGAAGTCAGGAGAGTCTGTAAATCCTCCTTCAGTCGTTTCATCTCCAGGCTCAGCGTACCGTTATATACCCCTCGAATTCTTCCGCTACCATCTACCAAAATGAAGTTTTCGGTATGCAAAAATTCATTTGAGTTTTTGTTCAGCCCCATTTCTTTTTCAGCAAAGAAAGATTTTCGAGCCAGAGTATAAATGGCGCCTGTGTCTCCGGTGAGTAAATGCCATTGCTTGTCATCAATTGCACGAGCTTCAGCGTAGTCTCGTAGCACCGTCACCGAATCGGCCCAGGGCATTACGCTAAAAGAAACCAGTTGCACTTCGCTGGCTTC
Source organism: Roseivirga sp. UBA1976 (assembly GCF_002336325.1). Taxonomy (NCBI): domain Bacteria; kingdom Pseudomonadati; phylum Bacteroidota; class Cytophagia; order Cytophagales; family Roseivirgaceae; genus Roseivirga; species Roseivirga sp. UBA1976. The sequence continues at coordinate 885 of NZ_DDDQ01000162.1, forward strand.
ATAGCTATTTTGAATTTCTGCCAGGTTGCTGGTCATTTTAGGGCAAATGCTTGGACACAAGGTAAAGAAGAAGTCAGCCACATAAGGAGTTCCTTTCAATTGTTCGCTTCCAAACAGAACCCCATTCTGATCGATAAACTGAAACGGGGCAATAGTATGGATTTGACCAAAGGCTCCGTCATTGCTAGAAATCCATTCAGGGCTAAAGCTGGCCGAATTAAAAAACGGCAAGCCCTCAGTTTTTTTGGGGCTATGGCAGGCAGTGAGACCTACACTAATAATCAATGGCAGTAAAACCTTCAATTTCATTGCTTACAGATTTACAGTTCTTTAGTCCTATTAGGCCATATCTGCGGCCGTTTTTTACCACATAGTTGGCGCGAATGCTTCCGTCTTCATTCCACATTTTTTGTGGGCCATCCTCTTTGCCTTTTTGGTAAGTCATAGCCCTTAACAAAGTGCCTGACTCAGACCATTCTTTGCTAATGCCTTCCGCTATACCATCTCTAAACGAGTACATGAACTTTTGTTGACCATTGGGCCACCAGCCCAGGTGCAGGCCACTTTTCCGATTTTGCATGTAATAGCGTTTATAAGCCAACTGCCCGCTTTCATAATAGCCCCTTTGTCTGCCCTGGCGCTTGCCATTTGAGTAGTGCCGAACAGCCTTTATTTCGCCTCTTGGGTAATACTCTATGGCCCTGCCTGTGTAAGGTTTATCCTTATGGTAAAAAAGGCCCCCCTGCCTTTTCAGCTCGTTGGCATCAATGGTGTGGTGAGGTATTCTTGCTACAGTCACTATAACCACCAGCACAAGAATAAACAAGATGCTATAAGGACTCAGTCGTTTCATTTAGTTGGTCACCGTTCCTGCAACACCATAAAAACCACTGCCATTAATATAAGGGTCGGCATCGGTGAAGTGATAATGATAAATACCCTCCGGATAGTCAGTTGTGGCATGGTTATGCCCATGAAATTCGTCCAATTGCCCATTATTCACCCGACTACCGTTTTCTACCGGGCCATACACCGGATACCCGTCCAGTAACCAACCCAGAAGAGCATCAGACCCATTGTTTGTGGTTAGGTAAAGAGGTTCCTGGTGGTAATGGTAGTTGCCCGAGTTGGCCGGGTGTCCCAGATACTGATCAAAAGAATCGATTTCGTTGGTTAAAGGCTGATTATTGGGGCCTGCATACTGATTGAAAAAAACAACCCCATTCAGGCTAATGCCTATAGCACCCAGAGGCGTGGCTTCGTTTTGGGTGGCGGGAGTAGGGTTGAGGGGAATTCGCAGGGTAATGTTTTGCTCGGCTATGGTATTAGGGTTTCTGTGGAAATTGCTGTTGCTGCCATTGTATGCTTCGTATCGCGAGTCTGTCTGGCTAAAGTATGGGCTGGGGTGGTTGGGGATGTCGTCTGTTTCAATGACTAAAAATTCTCCTTCAACATAAAGCGTTACGTTATCTGTAAAGCGTTGATAAACAGCCGGTACATCTGTAACCTCATCTTGAGGCGCATTACCATCGCCAGGGTCGGAGCAAGACAGTGCAAGTAGAAGAGTTGAAAAAAGTAGTGTCTTTTGTTTCATGGTTAATTATGGTTTTGCTTCTTAGATGCCAGCCCGGTAGATAACTTGCGGATGAACCTTAAATTTCTGTCACTTTTAGAAATTGAGGGTGAACCTGTTGGTTCAATGGAGATAGCTTGTGCTTCAGATACTCCTCTTAACTTTGAAATTAACACTGCGCTAAACCATGAAGAGAATCGCTATACTGCTAATGAGTTTGTTACTTATGAACTCTTGTAATCGACCATTACCCGAAATGAAAGGTGAACTCCGGCACGTGGTGACTTTTAAGTTTATTCCTGAAGCCACAAAAGATCAGGTAAACCGTCTTATTGAAGATTTTGCCGGCCTGCAACAGCAAATAGATTTAGTTAAATCTTTGGAGTGGGGGCTCAACGTGAGTCCTGAAGGGTACGATAAAGGTATGACCCATGTTTTTTTGCTCACCTTTAAAAACGAAAAGGACAGAGATTTGTACCTTATTCACCCGGCTCATGTAGCCTTTGGACGTAAACATGGGCAACTTATTGAAGATTCTGTAGTAGTAGATTACAAGGCCGAATAAGCCCAAGCAATATTGAAACGATATTACAATTAAATACTTAACTAACATTATGGCACACGAAATAGACTATGAATTAATAGGAGATGATATGCAATTGGTGGAGGTAACGCTCGACCCACAGGAAACAGTAAGAGCTGAAGCCGGAACAATGATGTATATGGACCAAGGCATCCAAATGGAAACCGGTACAGGAGGCGGACTTATGAAAGGACTTAAGCGGATGTTTACCGGAGAGAGCTTCTTCATTACCTCTTTTACCAACATAGGTACCGGTCGGCAAAAAGTAGGTTTTGCCTCACCTTACCCCGGAAAAATTGTCCCTATAGATTTACTTAAAATGGGAGGGGAGTTTCTCTGTCAGAAAGATGCCTTCTTATGTGCCGCCTATGGGGTTGAAATAGAAGTTGCCTTTACCAAGCGTCTTGGAGCCGGACTTTTTGGAGGCGAAGGATTTATTCTTCAGCGACTTACGGGTGACGGACTGGCTTTTATTCATGCAGGAGGAACCATTATTGAAAGAGACTTGCAGCCCGGAGAAACCCTACGTGTAGACACCGGTTGTGTAGTGGCTTTTAGCCGCACCGTCAATTACGATATTCAGTTTGTAGGTGGGTTTAAAAATGCTCTTTTTGGAGGAGAAGGACTGTTTTTGGTCAACCTGCAGGGACCCGGTAAGGTGTATTTGCAAAGCCTTCCATTCAGTAAGTTGGTCGATCGGATTCATCATGCCTTACCTCCGGCCAGAAGGGGCAACGACTAGAGGAGTTTATGTTGAAAGCGCGAAGCATGAAGCTAGTAGCGTGAAGCCGGGTTTCGGTATTCCAACACCTGACTTCGGGTATCTGCAATCTCCAGCCTTCTCCTTTTCTATGCTGAGCGAAGCCGAAGCATCTGCCCAATGTTTAAGCTTAGGCAGATCCCACCTAAAGTCGGGAAGGGAAAAGGGCTGGGAGTTAAAGGCGGGAAGCATGAAGCTTGCAGCAGGAAGCCGGGTTTCCATATTCCAACACCTGGCTTCGAGTATCTATGACCTCAACCTTCTCCTTTTCCATGCTGAGCGAAGCCGAAGCATCTACCCAATGTTTAAGCTCAGGCAGTTCCCTCCCTAAAGTCGGGATGGGAAAAAGAGCTGAGAGTTGAAAGCGTGAAGCATGAAGCTAGTAGCGTGAAGCCGTGTTTCCACAATCCAATACCTGACTTTGGGTATCTGCAATTTCCAGCCTTATCCTTTTCCATGCTGAGCGAAGCCGAAGCATCTGCCAGTATTTAAACTTGGGCAGATCCCTCCCTAAAGCCGGGATGGGAAAAAGAGCTGAGAGTTAAAGGCGGGAAGCAGGAAGCTAGTGGCGTGAAGCCGTGTTTCCGTATTCTAACATCTGGCTTCGAGTATCTATGACCTCAACCTTCTCCTTTTCCATGCTGAGCGCAGCCGAAGCATCTATCTAATGAGATTCACTTCTGCAGATCCCTCCCTAAAGTCGGGATGGGAAAAAGAGCTGAGAGTTAAAGGCGGGAAGCATGAAGCTAGTAGCGTGAAGCCGTGTTTCCATAATCCAACACCTGGCTTCGGGTATCTGCAATCTCCAGCCTTCTCCTTTTCCATGCTGAGCGAAGCCGAAGCATCTATCTAATGAGATTCACTTCTGCAGATCCCTCCGTAAAGTCGGGATGGGAAAAGGGCTGGGAGTTGAAAGCGGGAAGCATGAAGCTAGTGGCATGAAGCCGAGTTTCCGTATTCCAACACCTGGCTTTGTGCATCGGTAATCTCTAGCCTTCTCCTTTTCCATGCTGAGCGCAGCCGAAGCATCTGTTATGGTTTTTAATTTTCTGTATTTCAATTAGTTATAAAAGGTTTCGCTTTTTTAAAAATATTTTTGCCTTCCACCTGTGACCTTTTTCTAAGGTTACGTCATATGCTCGAAAAATGAAGAAGCCCACAGGGCATACTAAAACTAAAAACAGAGTAATAACTAATTATGAAAACCAAGTACACATTTATCAGTGCATTGTTTATTGCCATTATTGGCCTTTCATCTTGTGCTGAGCTGCCTCAGGCAGAAGTAGACGCTGCTAATGCTGCTATTGAGCAGGCAAAAGCTGCAGGTGCCGATGTTTATGTAGCCGATCAATTCCAGGCGCTTAACGATTCTATGGCTGTTGCTATGACTAGCCTTGAAGAGCAAAAATCTAAATTCTTCAAGAACTACAGCAAAACCGTAGAGAAGCTAAACGCTGTAACTGAAATGGCCGGACAAGTGACTGCTAACACCAACGAGGCAATTGAGTCGTTGAAAGCAGAAATCGAGTTTGCCATTACAGAGGTTCAAAACCTGGTGGTTGAAGGCAGAAACTTAATTAGCGAGGCCCCGAGAGGTAAAGAAGGCGCAACTGCCCTTGTTGCCATCAAAGCTGAGCTAGATGTAATTGAGTCTGCTGTAAACGAGTCAAACGCCATGTATCAGAACGGTGAGTTGAAACCAACCATGGAAAAACTTAGCGCTGCCAGAGAAAAGGCAAGTGCCATAAATACAGAATTAACAGAAGTGATCAGCAAATACAAAACTGCTTCTAACAGAAAGTAATGTATTTGTAATTGGTTGAAGGTCCCCGGAAAGGCTTCGGCCCCAAGGGGATTTTTATTATAAGACAGTTGGCTAAGTCTCGGAGACTGGCAATTGCTTCATCGGCTACCATTTAGGTGGTTTAAGGTTGACGAAGCATGTGAAGTTGGGGTAGTTTCTGAGGCAACCCACTTTTCGAGATTTGGCCAACTGTTTGCTTTTTAGAGAGGTGCGTTCATGAAGTTGAAAAGGTTGTTTTTGGCCATAATGGCCCTAATTATTCTCACAGTTGTTCTAAGAGTGATTTTCTTGCCGAAGCCCCCCGTACAAGTGTTGGAGGCAGCCCGCGAAAAGATTTCACAGGCCGAAAAACAGAAGGCTGGTGCATATGCCACACGGCAGTTGCAACAAGCTACGGCTCATTACGATTCGGCCATGACCGGCTGGACACAGCAAAACAGGCGTTTTCTGTTGCTAAGAAATTTTAAAACAGTAGAGCAGCATGCCCAAAAAGCAGCTCAAATAGCCGAACAAGCTGCAAATACAGCCTCGCAAGCCGCTAAAAAGGCGCTGAATGCTTATCTCCACAGGCTGGCATCTGTAGAAAATCAGTTAAGACAATTCGATACTCAATTCAAGCATTTGCCACTCAGCAAGGAAGAAGTAAAGCTTTTGGCAAGTAGCAAGCTGGTTCAACAAGAACTTAACAATGCCCTGGCTCAGGATAATCTGGAAGCGCTCGAGAAAAGACTCGATAAACTGGAAACAGATACGCGCCAACTTTCAGAAAGGGCAAAAAAACTGGTGGCCGAACTGGAACAGGAAATTCCGCAGTGGAACAGGCTGGTAAACCAAGCCATAGAAGAGTCCAAAAGAAAGGGTACAGCTCTTTTGGTGGTGGAAAAGTATGAGCGAAAATGCACCATATACAAAGCCGGCAAAGCTGTGGCCAGCTACAAGGTAGAGCTGGGTGCCAACTGGATGGGAGACAAGTTGAAGGCCGGTGATAAAACAACCCCGGAAGGTCATTACAAAGTCGTTCGTAAAAAGAAGAACGGACAAACCCGATACTACAAAGCGTTATTGCTCGATTATCCCAACGAGGAAGACAAAAAGCGATTTAAGCAAAACAAGGCCAATGGCCTAATACCCGCCAATGCCTCTATTGGCAACCTGATTGAAATACATGGCGATGGAGGTAAGGGGATTGACTGGACCGATGGTTGTATTGCCCTGGAAAACAAGGATATGGATAAGATTTTTGATGCTGTTGTAGAAAATACCCCTGTAGTAATTGTAGGGGCTTTAACCGTGCCCGGAAAGGGTAAATAATATGATTACAAAAGTGCATAAATCAGTTTGGATATCGGCTTCTGTGGTAGCTGCACTTGTAGTACTGTTCAACTTGCAGCCTCTTGCCATTGCCTTGGCCACCATCAGTTGGTCGCCTGGTGTAAGTGATTCAACACTGATGGCTTTAGAGCATACGGGCCAAAAAGAACTCAAAGAACTCGATCAGAAACTGAGGGTAAATGTTCCCAAAGGACACTACCTCGTAGTGAATAGTACGGTCAACGAGTTTTACCTATACAAAGGAGAACAAATGGTGAAGAAAGACATTTGCTCTACCGGTAGTTATGTGCTGCTCAAAAAAAGCGAAAAAGAAAAGTGGATGTTCAAAACACCTAAAGGAGAGTTTAGGATTAGGAATAAAACCAAAGATCCGGTTTGGAAAAAGCCAGACTGGGCCTTTGTGGAAGAAGGGCTGCCGGTACCATCGGCCAACCACCCGTCTCGTTTCGAATATGGAGTACTGGGCGACTATTCTCTGAGCCTGGGCGATGGATACCTCATTCATGGCACCTTGTTTCAGCGATTTCTGGGACTTCCTGTCACCCACGGGTGTATTCGTCTCGATGACGAAAACCTTGAGCTGGTTTATAAGTCGCTGCCCATGGGTTCCAAGGTGTTTATATTCTAAAAAAATGAGTCTGTCAATAATCCGGTCAATGAAACACAAGCGTACCGCTTTGGTGGTGGGAGTTGGCCTATGCCTGATACTTTTGGTTACATTGGCTCAATGGGTAATGGCACCAATACATAAGCTGAATGATTGGGAAAAGCCCATTGAAGCATCTCGTGCAAAGAATGGGCCTTGGCCGGTTAATACGGCTCCATTGGACTCCCTTCAACGTGAACTGGCTCTACGAAAGGCTCTCTTGGAATTGCCGAAAAAGGACTCTGTTCATTTGCTAATTAACCTGGCAGACAGCAGTATTAACCTGTTTATGAATGGATTAACCATCTATCAGGCAAAAGCCACCGGCATTGAGGTTGACCCACTGATAAAGCGACTGAACACATCGGTATATTGGGCACAGTGGAGTATTCCTCGAAAAACAGTCTTCTCGCAAGCAAACATTGTAAAGGAGCCTGTGATCGAAAAGGTGGCTCCCAAAACTCAGGAAGAGTTTTTGGCTTCTGTAACTTCTCCCGACTCGTTAATCTACGACCCGGCTTTCGTGCACCTTGCCTTAGACAATGGCACACAGCTTATTTTAAGCGATGAGGCCAACAAGTTTGGAGGGAGAACAGGACGTAAGCTATACTCGGCCTATCGTTGGAGGAGGAGAGGGGTATTTCTAAAATCGGTGATTACATTCAGCCAATATACGTACGAGCCCAAAGTTTATCTGGAAGCAGAAAACAAAGCTTTAACCGCTATATATAGAGCCCTTCCTGAACAGCCCAAAGTAGTGATCTACTATCGTTGATTCAAGGAAGCTCAACGCAGCTGTTTTATATCGGCCTTGGGGTTCATATAAAAAAGTATCAGTCGAAGTTGCTTAGATATCAACTTTTAAAGTTCATTTTAATAGGTCGACAACTCTTTGGAAAGCTTCTTTCAATTGATGGAACGAGCAATTGGCATGAGCCATTGCATTAAGTCTTTTTAAACCAATAGTCTTTTGACCTCCGAGATTTTGGTTAAGAACTGCTGTTGGAATAATAAAGAAACTCCACTGATTAAGATCCATTGGATCAATAGATGATTGATCTTTACAGTGCAGTAGGCAGAAAATATAGACGTCCGAATGGCGACCAAGTGTGCCTGCGTAGGTGTTGGTGTCTGGATTGAATCTTTTTGTTTCTCTAATATTAAAGGTAATGTTCGAATAATTACTCTGTCTCCAAGACTGTATATACGAAGCAGACTTAATTTCGATTTTCACTCCTTCACTTGTGATAAGATCCCAATTCTCCCATTCTTTCCGACTGTGGGATTGAAGGCTGAGTGCTTTCATTACTAAGTACTCAGCAAGAATTCCTCTAGTTCTGTTTTCAAGTAGATTCGATTGATTCCATTGCCAAAAGTCAGTTATGTTAAAGTTTTCTTCAACTTCAGATGTGTGGAATTTCCGTTTACAATCTATAGGTGCGTTTGTGAATTCGGGTAGCATGACTCAGCCTATAATTTCTATTGTATTAGAATCTGTCTCAATAGTGCCATGTATGCACACTCTACTTGCGCAGTACCCGCTTCACCAATGGCCCAATGGTGAGGCCTTGGCCGATAATGGAGAAAACCACAATGACATAGGTTACGGTTAAGAATAGCTCCCGCTCCATTTCAGGCTGCAGAGATAGAGCCAATGCTATAGAGATACCTCCGCGTATTCCGCCCCAGGTCATAATAAGATCGGTTTTAGGAATAAACTCCAATTTCTTATTGAAAAGCATAATTGGACCCTTCAGGGCAATGTATCGCGCAATCAGCGTAATAGGAATGGCTAGTATTCCGAGTAAAATGTACTCTCCGTTAATTACCACAATTAATAGCTCGAAGCCAATGAGTACAAAGAGAATGGCATTCAGAAATACATCGACCAATTCCCAAAACTTATCCACGTAGTTTTGGGTAGTATCGGACCAGGCAATTTCTGGCGATTTGTTGCCTATGAAAATTCCGGCCACTACCACGGCAAGAGGCCCTGAAAAGTGTACGTAATGAGCAATGGTATAAATACCCATTACAAGCGCAAGGGTAATCATTACCTCCGTTTCGTAATGGTCAATCGTGCGCATAATTTGAAAACCCAGCCAGCCAAGTACCAAACCCAGAGCAATACCACCAAACACTTCTTCGAAGAATAAAAGACCAACTTCTTCGGCTTCTACTGAGGCAATACCTTTTTGGGCAATGGCGAAAATAACAAGGAAAACCACTACGCCTACGCCATCATTGAAGAGCGATTCGCCCACAATTTTAATCTCAAGTTTCTTGGGTGCTTTAGCGTCTTTTAATATGCCCAGTACAGCAATAGGGTCGGTAGGAGATATAAGTGCACCAAACAAAAGGCAATAGATGAATTCAATGGGGTGACCAACTGCTTGCGTAACAAAATAGAAAATACCCCCAATTATAAAAGTTGAAGTGATTACCCCAAACGTGGCGAATAGCATTATTGGCCAGCGCTGTTTGGAAAGCTCATCCAGTTTGGTGTGCAGTGCTCCGGCAAAGAGCAGGAAACTCAGCATTACTTCGAGCAATACAGTTTTGAAATCTATGGATTGAATTAGCTGTTTAGACTGCTCCAGTATACTATGATTGAACTGCCCCAGGGCCAGAATAACCAGTGTAAAACACATGGCAATAATCATCAGGCCAATGGTAAAGGGTAGTTTCAGGAAGCGGGTGTTTATGAATGCGAAAGCAGCAGAGAGTACCGTAAGAATGGTGATGATTGCAAAAATGTCCATAGGTTGTGCAATGGTTTAGACCTATGGCAAAATAAGTTGTTTGCTTCATATTGCCCAACGGCTTTATTGAATTGTGTGCAAATCACGCTTGAGCCTAGATATCGGATATTCAAAACTTGGTTCTTCCTTCACGTCCCAGTTTTCCCCTTCCCGACTTTAGAGAGGGATCTGCCCAAGCTTAAATATTGGGTAGATGCTTCGGCTTCGCTCGGCATAGAAAAGGAGAAGGCTGGAGATTGCAGATACCCAAAGTCGGGTGTTAGAACACGGAAAACCGGCTTCACGCTATTAGCTTCAGACTTCTCGCTTTCAACTCCCAGCCCTTTCCCTTCCTGACTTTAGGGAGGGATCTGCCTAAGCTTAAACATTGGGCAGATGCTTCGGCTGAGCTCGGCATGGAAAAGGATAAGGCTGGAAATTGCAGATACCCAAAGTCGGGTATTAGAACACGGAAACCCGGCTTCATGCCACTAGCTTCATGCTTCATGCTTCACGCTTCATGCTTCCCGCTTCCCGCCCCCTCAATCCTGCATCACTAACTGATAAATAAGCTTGGGTAGAACGCCCTGGGCAAATCCGTCAATCAGTCCTCCGGCATATAAATCGAGGTGATCCTTGTAGGGCGGTCGCTTATAAGAGTAGCTGATGGTTAAAGGTTCGCCCTGCTTATCGGTTTTGTTGCTGCCACGAACCAATAGGTTACCCAAACCAGACTGCAACCACCGTTTATCATTAGCTTTATTAGTCAGTGAAAATTTAAAATCAGAATAGCGGAGAGTCATTTGGCCCTGGTTTAGTAAGGTGCCTCCCGTACCACTAAAAGCTATATGTTCAAGTGTGCCGTTTTCCATCTGCACACGGGTCAAATTGGCAATGAGCGGATTGAGCGCAGTAAATTTCATAGATTCAATTTCCCCTTTGTAACTGTGTTTTTCCGGGGTAGAAAGGGGGAGGTTCAGTTGTAACCAAAAGGCCGATGCGTTCATAAAGCGTCCATTAAACTGTGCCTGAATAGTGGTGCGCTGTCGTGTATTTATTGGTGCTATTAAAGCATTCAACCGACTGAGTACCAGGTTGCCGGGTTGTACCTCATTGCTGTATATCCGGTAGTCTATATGCCCGTCTATTATCTGCACACTATCTAATTCAACCTCAAGGGGCAGAGCGAGTAATGATTCATGAAACAGTCGTTTGTATTGGTTTTCATTGAGCGGAAGACTCTTGTGACGATGAATAGTCACCCGCGGCTTGTAGAGTTTTAGGGAACTACCATCAATGGACTGCCGATTTTTGAGTGTCCTGAAATTATCGGAGTGGTAAACCATAGAATCGGTAGTGATTTGGAAAACCGACCTTCGGTACTTCGAGTGGGCAGCCATTTGAACCGGATTGCCTTGAGGTTCCATGCTAAGCCCGAGGCAACGCAGTACCTCTTTTTGATAATCGAAGTGCATCTGATCGATGGAATAGCTGTATTGCCCATCACGAGGTTTCATTTTTAGCTTCTTGAGAGCCAGTTTGAACTGGTCTAAAGTAGCCGAATGGAGAAAATTAAGGTTAGATTCAATGTTAAGGTTTAGGTTCTCGATTGCCAGATCCAGTTGTTGCCCTGTCCCTAGGGTATCGCGGTGGTTGCGATCGGCCAAAAAAGAAGCCTTTCCTTCTTTTATGTTTAGTTTGCCTACTACAATATGCCTAATGGGCTGTGATGTTTCCTTTTCAGTATGGTTGGTTTTTGCCTTGGAATCATCGGTCACAAAGAATATCATTTCCGGCCTGTCTATCTCTATTCGTCCGGTCTTAATGGTTGATCCAAAAAGGAGTTCAAACACATTGATTTCTAATACATCGAGCTTTTCTGCCTTAAAGAAAAGGGGAGGATGAAGTGAGCCTACCGAGTGGCTGCTGGTGTCGGATCGAAAGGTGACGCCTTGGTATTGCACATTAAACCCTGAAGTAGAAAGGGAGGTAGCGCTCTTTTGGAAAGTGAGCGTGTAGAATCCGCCAAAGGTGGTTTTAATCTCTTTTTTGAGTTGATTGTTGACTATGCCTTTGAGAAAAAACGTGGCAAATATGACTAAAAGCCCCACAATAATCAGTAGCGAAATACCAATGCGTTTCAGTGTTTTTCTCATGGGGCTGTTCATAGGCGCCAAAACTATGCAGTTTGCTCATGCCACTGGCTTTGTCAACTTAAAGCCGATATTCTGAAAGGTACTGAAAAGCAAAAGTTTGTCAAAGCTCATTATCTTGAGCTATGAACCTGAAAAAAAGACTGCAGCAGGGAGAAACACTATTGGGTACGCTATTGAGCCTGCCTTCTCCTGAAATAGCTGAGATAATGAGCCAGGTGGGCTTCGATTGGTTGTTTATCGACCTTGAGCACGGGCCGCATGGAGTTTTGGAGTTGCAACGGATGCTTCAGGCTATGAAACCGGAATGTAGCGCTTTGGTGCGGGTGGCGGAGCTGAGCGAGGCTAGTATTAAAAAGGTGCTCGATACTGGGGCTGAAGGCATTATTGTACCGAAAGTCAATTCGGCCGAGGAGGCTGGACGAATTGTTTCTTATGCCAAATACCCAACGCAAGGGGTGCGCGGAGTGGGTGCGGCTCGTGCTCATGGCTATGGACTTAGCTTTAAGGAGTATGTAGAGAAGGCCAATGAGCAAACGCTGGTGGTTATTCAAATAGAGCACTTCGAAGGCGTGAATCACATCAATGAAATAGTGGAGGTTGAAGGGATTGATGTGGTTTTTATTGGGCCTTATGATCTTTCTGCCAGTTTTGGAGTGGCCGGGCAAGTAGAGCATGTGCTGGTGAAAGTAGCCATCGATAAAGTTGAAAAAGCTTGTGATAAAGCAGGAATTCCCATGGGCTACTTTGGTACTACTCCGGAGGCGGTTAAACCTTTCAGGCAGAAGGAACGCTACCAACTTATTGCCTGCGGAACAGATACCGGAATTTTGATTGAAAAAGGGAAAAGTGTTTTAAAAGAGTTAGGCTAAGTCAAGATTCATTTTTAGAAAGTCAACAGCAGAGTTGTGGCGGTTAGTAAGTATAAAAACCTCTACTGCGGAATATGTCTTTTAGGCCATAAAACTCTGGCTTTCTTCTTGAATATCTCTTAGAAGTGAATTTGCCCCAAGGAACAGTCCAAAGGGAATACATATACCAAATAGTTCGTGGAGTTTACTGGAGTCTATTGCATCAAAAATGGTTAGAATCCCAAAAGAAGCAGAACCAAGTATGCCGAAAATTGCGAAAAGTTTAAGCATAATTAACAAGGCTACTTTATTGAATTTGTTTAGTAATCTAACCTTGGTTGTGAGCTTGTAAATTAGAGCGAAGTAGTAGTAGAGCATGTGATATCCGAGGTTAATGAGAATAGCCTCAAAGAGCCTGCCTGAAAGATCGCTATTCCTCGAGAAGATTAAATGCATGACACTCAACGATAGGTTTACGTATCCAATAACTCTATGATAATTTTTAATCTCTGATTTAGTCATGAAGCGATTTACGAGTTGTGTGTTGTTAGTTTAACCTGAGTTCAATGTACGAAAAGAACGTCATGCCGGAAAAACAGGCCTTAAGCTCTCAAAAAGGGCTGTTTTCCCGGTATCTCAACAGAGCCTAAATGAGATTGCGGATATTTTCCTTTG
>NZ_DDDQ01000172.1:0-15508 GCF_002336325.1 Roseivirga sp. UBA1976
AAACAAATTCATTTCAACAAACAGAAGGAGCAGAGCAACAATATGCAATTCAACGTCAGGCCGTAGAAGAATTTAATGGTGCGGTGGCAACCCTAAGAGCTGCGGGTATCGATGTGGTGGTGATTGACGATACCGATGAGCCAAAAAAGCCCAATGCGGTGTTTCCGAACAACTGGGTTTCCTTTCACGATGGTCGTGTAATTCTATATCCCATGTTAGCAGAAAACAGGCGATGGGAAAGACGAATGGATTTGCTCGATGAGTTAGCTGAGACAGGAGTACCTATGAAGGAGGTAATAGACATTTCGCAATATGAGGCCGAAGATAAGTTTTTGGAAAGTACGGGAAGCGTGGTCATAGATTATGAAAACGACCTAGCCTATGCTTGCCTTTCTTCGCGAACGCATAAAGACGTTCTCAATAAGCTCTGTGAGCTCAACGGTTATGAACCTGTCCTTTTTGAGTCTTTTAATAAGGAGGGAGTTCCAGTATACCACACCAATGTGGTTATGTGCATAGCCAGTAAGTATGCCGTTATTTGCGCAGAGTCTATTAGAGAAGACCAGCGTTTTGATGTCTTGCAAACGCTTAAAACAACCGGTCATGAGGTGGTTGAAATTACCATGGATCAGATGTACGGATTTGCCGGTAACATGCTGGAGGTTGAAAACCAGCAGGGAGAGTCCGTTTTGGTAATGTCGCAAACGGCCTATGACAGCCTCACAGAGGCTCAAATACAGTGCCTGTCGGCACATTCTAAAATTCAAACCGTACAGATTCCTACTATAGAAAAGTTTGGTGGTGGTAGTGTGCGCTGTATGATGTGCCGCGTACTGTAAAGGAGAGCGTACAGTACAACAAAGAAACCAGGCTGTAATGGTATGAATTGGTCTCGGGGCAGGTCTATCTTATTTGCCCCCGGGCCCATATGGCCATTGATTAAGAAGGGGGAATACCTTTTTTCCTATAGAATATTTTCCCGGAAAACGTGGTGCATAAAATTATTGTTAACTATCTGATATTTAAGAGGTAAGGTTTGATTATGATGTCTTTCTTACTAATTTTGCACCCGCTTTTGAGAGAAGGGTCTTTGAGATGATTAAGGTTGAAGTGGTTGATAGTTTAAAGCTGGTCTCCGGCAAAATTGAAGGAGACCTGACCAAAGAAATCGCCAAGAGGTACTTTGAACAAGTAGGGAAGATTGCAAATCAGAATGGGTTGAATAGAGTGATAACTGATTTGCGTGAGGCGAGCCTCAAGGCTGATGAAGTCGATATGAGTGAACTTTCTCAAGAGCTTGCTCAGCTTGGAGTGTCATCTTTTTACAAACGTGCAGTTGTGGTTAGGGAAGATGTAAAAGGATACAAACAGTGGGAGAATCATAATCTAAGTGCAGGCCATAGAGATATGCGTTTGTTCGTAGATCATGAAACGGCTATGGAGTGGTTAGCTGAGTGAAAATTTGAGGCTGTCGGGTAGGGCAGCCTCTTTTTTTGTCCTTATTTTGCCCTTTTTCTTTAGTTTAGGCCTTCAGTACTTTTTTAAATAATGCACCGGATTTTCTCGCGCTATTCGGTCGAATTCAAGCTCCGTTAATCCCCCTCTTAACTGCGCCAGCAAATCTTTTTCAGAAAAGTGATTACGCACCACGTAAAAATCAGTGCCAAATAATACCCGTTGGCTCAACTGCGGATTTATATCAGGGTTAATGGTCTCCTTAAGAAGAGGAAGTATTCTGGGCTTACTCAGTATATAGCTAATGTCGGCATATACATTGGGGTATTGCACCATAAGGCTGCACATAATGGAATACCAGTCTACAAACCGCCATACCTGCGAAAGGATGTTCCAATTGATGCTTGAGTTTTGGTTGAGACGAAAATCAATACCCCTACTTCTGTCCTTAATTAACTGTTGCGAAAAAGAATACCGGTCCGATTCCAAATACTTTACCCATTCCTCTTCACCTCCAAAGTGAGCCAGGCATACCTTTAGGTGAGAAAGGTGGTGAGCCAATGGGGTCTGCTCATCTACATATCCAAAAAGCTCTTTAAGGACAGGTTTGGTCGATTTGGCTACCAATGTTCTCAACAGAGGTTCGCTGAGCAGGCACAGATAGTTGAGCGGATGGGTGAAATTGATACTGAAATCGTAGTTCTTTTTTTCAGGAAGGCTCAGCCGTCTCATATTTCCTTTGCCATCAGACTCCTGAAAAACCTGATGCTCATTCCATTCTTTTTTCTTTTTACCTCTGTAGAAAATTGTGCCTGCTATAGCGTGGGTCATTATAGGAATCCCACGGTCGGCTGCATATTTCCATAAGGGCAACAAGTCTTCATCGAAAGGATAGTAACCCAAGGCAGGGTAAATTTTAAATCCGCTGAACCCTTGAGTTTCTATGTATTCTTTAATAGCACAATCGTTTAGGTTTACTTTTCCATTATCTACGGTATAGCTAAAGAATGAGTCGCCTTCCTCTCTTATTCTTCTTGGGTCTATGAACACAAAGGGCTCGAGCCACTGCCCCGAACTGCTTTTCTTCAACTTTACCAGCTCAGCCATTTGTTGTTTAAAATCGCCTTGAGCGGGCAATTTTCCAGCTTCCATGTATTTCATATCCATGGGCAGTACTACAAATCGGGTTCCTGAAGGATATTGATTTTTTAGACGTGTAAACACTCCGCTCTGCGTTTTATACAAGGCAAACCGGCCCAGCAACAAGTATCTTTCTAATAATTCGAAAGTGCGTTTGCCGGGAATAAACCTAAGGAACCTCCAAATGAGCTTAAGCAGTGTAAAAATGATCTTGCGCGAATTAGGAATTAAAAAAACAACGATTACTACCAGACTGATTTGCCAGACCACAGAGGGGTGCTTTAACACCACAAACCATTCGGCTAAACGCGCCTGAAGCTTTTCGATTTGTGCTAAGAACCCGCTACTTGCCGGGCTTATGGACGAAAGCCAGGAAACCAGAACAAAGAAGGCATTAATAGATAGCCAAAAGGCCAACACTTTGAGAAGAATACCCGAGAGTATGTGGTTGTTGATAGCTTGAATAAAGTCTTTTACGCGGTTGTAAAGCGAGTTGGGGGCATGTTTCTGCCGACCGCTGAAGCGAAGCCATTTCTTAATGCCCGAAGTGATCCATCGTAGATTGATAAGATAATAGAAAGGCCAAAACACAAATGATTTGGCTAAAAAGGGAGGTACATGGTCGCGGGTGAAAATATGCGTATGACAATTGATGATTTCTTTTTTAGCTGAAGGCATAAGGTATGTGCGTTAGGAAATGGAAATTACAAAAAAACGACTGTCGTTCAATGGGTTAGGAAACTGTTGAATCGTAGAATTTACGTACAAGTCCATTTGATAACTTTATCAAGCAAGGTGGGTGAATGCTTAATAGGTGTAGAGGAGTGAATGGCTAGGTGGTAAAATTAAGCCGGTCTTGTAATGCAGAGCTACCTCACCACTAAGTATATGGTTAATGCTTTTTTTGATAATAAGAACAGGAGTCAGTTTATTGTAAAAATGACTCCTGTTACAAGTTATAGCCAGTAATGAACCGTTTTTAATCTTTATTCAGGTTCATTAGTGAATGAGTTTTGCTTCAATAGATCACTTCTAAGAAACCTGTTTTAGGTCTTAGTCAAGTACTACACAATATAACTGTGCTTCTTTGGATCCTTTGTAGTAAACCAATAAATGGTTATTCATTACAATGGCTGAGGGTGGAGCATCTGTCTTAACCAACCTTTCCTTTATTTGGGTTGGGCTTGGAGACCAACTCGTGCCATCAAAACTTGTAACGAATAGGCCCTGTTCTGATTTGCCACTACCTTGAAATACTATATATAGTTTGTTCTTGAAGACAACAGCTGCCGGGGCACTTGAAGTTTGGCAGTTAGGGACTGCCTGGGGTGCAGCCCCTCCAAGTTTACACATAACAGTCCCGGAGGTTTGACCAATGCTTTTGTAAATTATCGTTTTAATGCCATTGAATTTAATCACGCATGGTGTTGTGTCTGTGGCTTCGGGTAGTAGATTGGTAATGGTTCCAGAAGCCTCGGGGATTGTTGTTTCCAATTGCCAGATAGATGTAGTACCTCCCGACCCTTTATATATCACATCAAAAGATCCATCACCTGTATACAATGAGGGCGTTTTATCTGTGGTCGCGTCTGATGTATAGGTTACAAGCCCACCAAATTGATCTAGCTCTGGGTTGCTTGAGTTTAGATAAAGGTTACTATTGCCATTGCCTTTAAAGACAGTCTGAATAGCGTTATTATAACCTATTGCTGCAGGTGGGCTGTCGGTGGTCATTCTATTCGGGAACATATGTGGTTCTCGGTACCAACTGAGCCCGTCAAGTGAGGAAGTTACAAATAGGTTCAGTGGGAAATCATTACCGGCTTGCCGGTATACAATGCAACTAACATTTAGATTAACATCTAAACATTTATATGTGGATACCGCCACCTGTTCTTTTGGTTGGATGAAGGCCGGCAACATACCCATGTCAGAAACCCATTGAATGCTATTTCCTCCAAAGGGAGCAAATACACCTTTGCTCCTAACTTGCAAAAAGCCCTCATTGCTAAGTATTGCATAATTTTCACCTTTGGTAGGTGCCGACCAAAGGCTATTTCCTTGGTCATCTACGACTTGCAATTGGCCATCCGTATCAAAATTGAGGGAGCTCGCAGTGTTTTCCTTAATATCGGTTGACCAAAACACGGTTTGATCAGCCCTTCTTATAATTTGAAGGTTTCCATCATCTGAGAAACTTAGATAAAAAACACGATTGACCGAGTAAAGACGATCATTTCTGCCAATGCTTGTGACTCCGGAATCAGCATCTAAAATGAAATAATCTTTCCTGTTCGGCTTAAAAAGATCTGTATTATCCGAAAAACTATTAATGGATTGAGTACCCATTGGTGAAGTTTTTAAACTTAGCCATTTATCAATAATAGCGTCAGGATAACCCATTGTTTCACAGTAAGCATTGATGGTTTTAGGGTGATAGTAATGATGAATAAAATCGTTTGCGAAGGCACCTAGGTAACACTCACTTTGGTGTGCATTTACAAAAAATCCATTGTTGGGGTTGTAATCACTACGCTGGGTTAATATGACTGTGTCACCATCTTTGGCAGTCATATTTACATAGTTCAGCATATAGTGATCTTCACATGTCCAGCCTATGTATTGTGTGGATATTCTTTTTTCTATTGATTTCTGCCAATTCTGGTCTAGCTGTTTTGCATAGGTTTCGGCTGTTGTGGCAATAGTTCCAGGATGTTCCCCTGTTCTGGTGAGGTTTTCATACTGAAAGTACTGATCAGGGATTTTGTTCATTTTGTAGATCATAGCTTTATCTTGAAGAATAGCTAAAGCTAGGTTGACTCC
The DNA here is from genome assembly GCF_002336325.1 of Roseivirga sp. UBA1976. Classification (NCBI taxonomy): domain Bacteria; kingdom Pseudomonadati; phylum Bacteroidota; class Cytophagia; order Cytophagales; family Roseivirgaceae; genus Roseivirga; species Roseivirga sp. UBA1976. Next base: position 5,419 of record NZ_DDDQ01000172.1, read on the forward strand.
AAATATGTAAACCGGAATACCAGCAATGGAATGGTCTTGAGCTAGCCTGCTCAAGTTATGCTCTGAAGCTCCCTTATCTCCAATGAGAGAATTTAGTGATTCGTTTAGAATTTGAATGAGGTTCTGACAGACGGGCTCGGTCCATTGGTCATCTCCATTGACTTGAGGGTTTGGAATTGGTAACGCAGTCTGGTAGTTGTCTTTAATGTTTTCTGTCCAGGTTGCATAAATGTTAGTTGTTATTTTTTTTAGATCCTGCTCGTTGACTACTTCCCTCATGATGTCTTCAATCTTTGTATAGTCTATCGCATTTTGCTCTTGAGGAGGGAAGAAATAGTCAAAAAAACCTCCAACAACCATGGTTGCAATTCCACCGGTCATTATTCCTAATATTTCAATCGATGCCTTTTCTGCCGCTTCTTTGCTGTACTTTTTAACTAGGGCTTCAGCAATTTTACCGGCTGCTGTGGCAATTGTGTTTTGGTAATCAGTTAGTTCAGCCTTGTGAACTTCTGTTTTTTCTAGTGTGCTCATTTTGTTTGTTAGTTTATTGAGCCACTAATATGTTGAGATAAGTTTTTTAATAAGAGAAAATGATGGGTGAATATTCAGCCGCCAGGGGCCAAATTCTCGCCAAATTGAGCTTGAATTGTATTTTGAGAGTAAATAGGTGGGTGTTAAAATAAAATAACCTTGTAAAATATTGCACCTGTCAATTACCAGTTGTCGGTTATTGGTGGTACTTAATTTCAACCTACAAATAAAAAAGAGGGTATTTCAAAAACTTCAAACTGATCATCTGAACTTGTCTACCGAGACAGGTAGGCGCGTTCAGGGTGATGCTTGCTTAGCTTTTTAAATACCCTCTTTTAGGTTCGTTATCTATGAGTTTTTGCGATTAGAGCTAGAAGACTTCAGGCTTTAAGCCCCAAGTTATGGTTTAGAAAGCCTAAGCTTTACCACCCCCCAATCAAGGCTTCCTAATACTTGGCCGGAGTACCGGCAGGAGGTATGCTCTTGCGAATAAACTCACGAATATCTTCATTGGCTTTCTCCAGATCTTCCGCTCTAAGGTACATCATGTGTCCACTTCGGTAACCCTTAAAGCTAAGGCGGTCTTTCAATTTACCACTTGGGTCTAAGTGCCACATGTTGTATTTGGCATTGTAATATGTAGTAGCTCCATCGTAATAGCCCGACTGGGTCATTACATGCAGGTAGGGGTTCATGGCCATGGCCTGCCGCAGGTTCTCACCCGTATTGTCTCCGCTTCTATCCCAAGGGCTTACCGGACCGAACATGTTGTATTTAATATCGGTTTTGTAATTGAGCACATTAGGGAAATAGTAGTTAATGGCCGGGGTAAAAGAGTGTAACCAACTGGTGAGCTCCGAATTGAAGTCAGGACTTGTCCCTGCGTCCATTCGGTCGATACCCTTATATCGGGAATCCAGTCGTCCTACAGTGAATCCTTCGTGCCTGAGCAAATCTTTCCAGAAGAAATTCTCCGGTACATCCAGGTTATGTTGTCTTACCACTTCTTCATCGAGACCGGAGTATCGGGCGAACATGCGAATGGCTTCGTTCTTTTCGCTGTCACTGGCCCAGGCACCTTTGGCAATTACCGGAAGTAATTCGTTTTGCGCGTATTGCTCCGACATTTCCAGTACTTCCAGCAGGTCTTTGCTCTGCAAGTCAGAAGGTAGCTGTTTGTGATACCAGGCTGCAGCGGTATAGTACGGAAGTCTGTTGGCCATTTCTACAGGGCCACTACGGTCGATACCCAATTCTGTAGGCGATACTAATATAACCCCGTTCAGGTACATCCAGTGGCTGCTTTGCAGGCGATATGCCAGGCCGGACACCCGCGTGGTTCCATAGCTTTCGCCAATCAGGTATTTTGGAGAGTTCCATCGGTTGGTTCTACTCACAAAGGTATTGATCCACTCAGCCAGGTAGCTGATGTCTTGATTTACTCCGAAAAACTGACGTCTGTCGGCTTCCGGATCCACGATTCGAGAATAGCCCGTATTCACAGGGTTTACAAACACAATGTCAGCCACATCCAGAATGGAATGGGGGTTGTCTTTCACACCATAGGGTTGAATCGGGTAGCCTTCGTCATCAATCTTGAGAATTTTAGGTCCGGTGTAGGCCAGGTGCATCCACACAGAGGCCGAACCTGGTCCGCCATTGAAGCTGATGACCAGAGGCCTACGGTCTTTGTCCGTTACATCTGTTCGTTCATAATAAGTATAGAAGAGGGTGGCCACCGGTTTACCGGCATCGTTCCACACGGGTTGTGTGCCGGCAGTAGCTTCATACTGAACTTTTTTACCTTTAATGGTTACCGCATGCAGGCTTTTAACGGCCGATTCTATTGGGATATGTCTTTCGAACTCCTGGGCACTCAGACCAAGGCTAAAGAGTACCAAAAGAGCTATTGTCCATAGTTTCATTGTTCTCATAGTGTTGAAATTAATCTAAGGTGTATCTGAATTCTCGTTTTAAGCCTCTGTTCAATTGAGGAATAGTGTTTTTAATGATTTGCTGGGTTTCATTGGCCAGTTTTGGCAGCATTGAGTAGTAATAATCAAATTGTGCCTTCTGGTCGCCTGTCCAGGGGCCAATCCATCCACTCGACTCATAATAGAGTGAGCGCACCCTACTGAGCAGTTCACCATAACGGTCGTTGAGTTGGTGAATGGCTTTTGCAGCGTCTTCATTGTAGCTTACCTTTTCTCTATCCAGTTTGTTCAGGTGCCAGCCCATTTGTTGGGCCGATAGCATACCATCAATCACGGCTTCGTATAGTTTTCCTATTTTGAGCAATGAGGCATGCCATTCCTTTTGCACATTGATGCTCACGTCTAGTCTAGGGTCGTTTTTAACCCTAAAGGTTTGCTCTATTACCTTACCGTCATAAGATAATCTTGCTTTGTAAAGCCCGGGAATCACCTCCGGTCCGCTAAGGCCGAATCCTCGACCCCTTCGGTTACTGTTTGGATCGGAGTTCATGGCTTTGAAGTCTGGTCCACGGAAATTCCAGTAGGTCCGATGAATTCCTGCTTTGCCGGAGGTGTTTACTTCGGCCAGTTCGTTGCCGGCCATATCATGAATGGTGAGTTTGAGCTTTCCGGCATCAACAGAGTCGCGCAAGTAATAGTCAATGGCTGCTCCGTAGCGCGGATTTTCTCCACGATAATACATGTCGCCTGTATGTGCTCCACCAATGTTTCGGTTAACCATTTCTGCATCGGCAATGCTAAAGAGTGCCATTTTTTGATGCCGTTGAGAGCCAATTTCCTGCAAAGCCGAGAGGTTATCGAGAATCCAAACCCCTCTGCCATGCGAGGCCAAAATCAGGTCGTTATCTCTTGGGTGAATTACCAGATCGTTGAAGGGGAGGGTAGGCATATTGTTTTTAAGCTCCACCCAATTCTTGCCTCCATTAAAACTAACAAATAAGCCAAGTTCAGTGCCCAGGTATAATAAATCAGGGTTTTTAGGATCTTCGCGCAGTACCCGGGCCACCCGGTTGGCCGGAAGGTCGCCTGCAACAGACTCCCAGGTCTTTCCACCATTACTGGTTTTATAGATGTAGTTGTTGAAGTCGTTGTTTCTGTAGTTGTTAATGGCCACATAGGCTGTACCGGCATGGTGCGAAGATACTTCAATGGTGTTGATCCATGAGTCTTTTGGCAAACCGGGAAGTTTATCGCTTACTATTGTCCAGGTGTTACCATCGTCTGTAGAAACCTGTAGTAATCCATCGTCAGTACCGGCATACAGGTGCCCGGCAACAAACCGGTCTTCGGCAATTGCGGTCAGGGTAGGATAGTAGGGTATACCGTCATCGAGCGAATGGGTAGAGGTATCCGCTCTTTGTCCCATAATGGTGAGCTCTCTGCGGTTGACACGGGTGGTGAGGTTACCCAGGCTTTTCCAGGTAGCTCCTCCGTCAGTGCTTTTCCAAAGCTGGTCGGTTCCAGCATATATTGTGTTGGGGTCGTGGTAACTCAAGAAGAACGGGCCGTCCCAGTTGGCTGGAGCCATGGCGTTGCCGAGTTCCGGTTCGGGAATACCGGGCCCCCAAGCATCCCAGTTTCGTCTGGCACTTATGTGTCCTCTGGGGTCTCCCGGACGAATGCTTTGTCGCTGACCGTTTTTCATGTTAAGTCTGGATAAGCCCAGATACTGCGATTCGGTATAAACAATGTCAGGGTCGGTAAGGTGGGGAAGGTTCAAAAAGCCGTCTCCGCCTCCTAGTTTTTTCCAGTCTTCGTTGAGAATACCCGCACTTCGGTAGGTTTCAGAAGGGCCTACCCAGCTTCCGTTGTCTTGCAAGCCGCCATACACGTTGTAAGGAGTGGCCATGTCTACTGCAACTCTATAGTATTGAGATACGGGAAGGTTGTTAATAAATAGCCAGGTTTCGCCACGGTCGTAGGAGATACCAATTCCTCCATCATCGCCTTTCATTACATGGCGCGAATCTTTTGGGTTCACCCAAAAAATGCGATCATCTCCATGCAGGGACTGCCGGGCCGGACGGAAGGTTCTGCCAGAATCGCTTGAATAGCTGTACTGGTTCATCATGTATATGCGTGAAGCATCACTAGGGTCAACCAGTGGCTGGCTGGCATACATTGGACGAGGGTTCCAATCACTCATAAACTCCCAGCTCTCGCCTTTGTCTTTCGATCTGTAAACGCCTGCTCTTCTTTCATTATAGGCAGTAGAGGCATTGTATTGATAGCCTTGTTCTACGGAGACATAGACAATGTTAGGGTCTTTACGGAAGATGGAAATTCCAATTCTTCCATAGTCGCCCTCGGGTAGTCCGTTTCTTAGTTCTTTCCAGGTTTTACCTCCATCGGTAGATTTGTGAAGCCCTGAACCCGGTCCCCCGCCATCAAAGCCAAAAGGTGTTCTTCTACGTTGGTAGGTGGCGGCATAAACTATTTCAGGGTTCTGCGGATCCAACGCTACGTCAACTACTCCGGTGTCGTCATTCACATAAATAATTCGGTTCCATGTTTTTCCACCATCAGTGGTTTTATAAAGACCGCGCATATTGTTGGGGCCCCAAAGGTGGCCCATTGCAGCCACATAGGCCACGTTGGTGTCGGAAGGGTGCAAGGCAATTCGGCCAATGTGGTGAGAGTCTTTGAGGCCCATGTGTTGCCATGTCTTTCCTCCATCGCTCGATTTGTAAATCCCGTCTCCCCAGGAAGAGCTTTGTCTGTTGGCTCTTTCACCGGTACCTACCCATACTATGTTGGGGTGTTTTTGATGCAGGGCAATGGCTCCAACGGAGTGGGTGTTTTCATTTTCGAAAACCGGCTCCATGGTTACTCCGTTGTTGGTGGTTTTCCATACCCCACCGGTAGCTGTGGCAATGTAGAAGGTATAGGGGTCTTCTTCATATACGGCCAGGTCTACCACACGACCACTCATGGTGGCGGGGCCAATGTTTCTAATGTGTAGGCCGGATAAGGTTTGAGAAGTGATTTGAGCCTGCAGTGAGGCAGTTAGAGTAAAAAATAGACTGAATAAAAGCAGAAGCGTTTTTTTCATTTGGTTTTTTGTTGAATGAGGCCTCAAGATAAAAATTATCGCTTCTGCCAAAGTTCATTTTTTTAAGAGTGGTAGCTAATCTGCGCTAAGCAGGAATTTCGTTTATTTGAAGTCTTGCTTGCTAAAAACTACTAACAAACAAACCTATGCGGAAGTACATTCTGCTAATACCGGTGCTTAAATGTGTGTGCTTTGTTGCTTTTGGGCAGAAACTGATGACTTACAGGCCAAGAGTGTCGGAGGTTACCGTATCTTCTATTGGTAACTACAGTGCCATGGGCCCTGATGGGCTTACCACAAGAATCCAAACCGATAGGCTTTGGCAGTATCGCTTTGGCATTCCGCTGGTGCTTAGAGAGAAAACACTTTTTGGTGTACAGCTTAAGCATACAGAGTTGGCCTATCAGACTTTGTCTCTTTCGGGCACCAACGAACCGCTCTACGAAAAGCTCGATGAGGGCAAACTCTTCAATACAGGCATAAACTTGCTTTATCAACGAACGCTGGAAAACAGTAAACAGCTTATTCTTATTGGAGTGTCTGAATTGGCCAGCAATGAATTCAGCTTGAACCGATTTGCCGGTAGACACTATATATCGGGTATGCTTACCCGGAAACCTAACGAACGGGTTCGCTGGGGCTATGGAGGAGTGGTTAATTATGCACTGGGTGTTTGGAATGTATATCCTACGTTATTGTATCACAAGCAGTTGAGGGATAAGTGGTTGCTTGAACTCAATTTGCCGGGCAACGCTCAGCTAAGGTTCCACCCAGATAATAAGACGCACATTATAGCAAAATTGGCTTTTGACAACTGGCGATATAATGTAACAGACGCTTTGCAAGACGGGTCGGGTCAATTTACGCTGCAAAGAGCCGATATATATGGTGGGCTAATGCTTGAGAAGCAGCTCTACGATTGGCTTTGGCTGGCCGGTGAAGTAAGCTATCTGAGCAACCTGAGCTTTTTTGTGGCCGAACCCGGAGAGCGATTGCGCAATGCAGTGGAGGAGTTTAAGGTAGATGACAGCACTCAGCTGAAGTTTTCCCTGTTTCTTGTGCCTCCACAAAAGCTTTGGAGTGGCATAAAGGCCAGGTAAGGGCATTGGTACGGCCCCGGCCGGGCGTATTAATTCATGTGAAACACCTTACTTAAAACTAATTTTAGTAGCCGCTTTTTATCTTTTCCAGCATGGTTCCCATGGAGCTGCGAATGGTGCCGGTGGGGGCCGTAAAGTGGTTAACCATAAGTGCAAAGTAAAGCAGCTTGCCTTTGTCAGTGCGAATGTAGCCCGCGAGGCAATGATTATGTCGCAGGGTTCCGGTTTTGGCATACACGTAAGGGCCGTAGCGGCTTTGAAGGGTTCCTGAAGTGCCTCCCTGAGCCATTAAAGGTAAGATGCGCTGTTCACGGAATAAACTCAGCAGGGCAATGAATTCTGAGGGTTTAAACATATTGTAGCGCGAAAGCCCCGAACCATCTACCCATACTAAATCTTCCGGATTGTTGGTTTGTTGTTTCCAGCTACTCACTGCTGCCTCAATGCCTTTTTCTGTGTTTAGAGTATCGCTCATTTGTCCGCTAATCATGAGCAGAAGCTGTTCGGCAAAGAGGTTGTCAGAAGGTTGGAGAGTCCACTTATAAAGACTGTCTGCAGGAACTCCGGGCAGGGTTTGGTAGTACTGTGGACGCTTATTTAAGGCAATGCGTTCAATGGGTTGGCCTACTTCTTTGGCCAGTAAATCGGTAAAAAGAGCATGATTATAATGGAAAGACCTAAGAAGAGTGTCGGGCTCATCCGAATCAGAAAAATCAATCGTAAACTCATTCCACCATTCATCTCTTACCACTCTGTTTCTCCGTGCATTCAGCGAGTCGGTGGTTACTCTAAAGCCCTGATGGTAAGGCTGGAGACTATAGGTTTTGTTTTGATTGTTGAGAATAAACCTCACGCTATTGCCATACAATGGAAATACAGACTTCTCAGCTCCGTAATAGTAAGGGTAGTCGTCCCAGCCCCAACCCGGGCCAAAGCGCGAATCTTTGGTAGGCCGAACCCAGTAGTAAAGCCGTTTGTCAGAGGCTTTTAAGAATTGTATGACGGTAGAATCGGGATGATCCGGATGAAGGGTTAGCGGATAACCTGTGCTCCAAAAAATCAAGGAATCTCCCTTTATTATGTATTCCAAAGCCGGTAATGTGTCGGGCAAGTGCTGCATGGCTCCAAACACCGTAAAGAGTTTGGTTGTAGATGCCGGAGTCATGTGCTTGTGAGCATTCTGCTCAAAAATTGGTTTAGATCGTTCGGGGTCAACCAATGTAAAGCCTATGTAGGCGTTTCCGAACCCCGGTAATTCTTGCAGGTCTTTTCGGATTTTGCGCTTGGAATACCGTTGGCCCCAGATGCTCTGGCAGGCCAATAAGAGTAACAAAACCAGGCAGAGTATTCTGCTATTCATAGAACACGGCCATTTCGTCCAGGCTTTTTCTCTTAATGTTGGGCACATAAACCTCATTGGCTTCATAGCCTACAGGAAGCAGCAAATAAGGTCTTTCATTGTCCGGACGGTTTAGGATTTTTTGCAGAAAATTCATGGGGCTTGGCGTATGGGTGAGGGTAACCAAACCCGCATCGTGAATGGCCGTTATGAGCATTCCTGCGGCCAGACCAACCGATTCGTTGACATAATAATTCTGATGTTTAGACCCATCATCATTGTATTCAAATGGTCGTTTGAAAACTATGATTAGGTATGGAGCTATCTCTAAAAAAGGCTTTCTCCAATCCGTTCCCATAGGTTTCAGGTCTTGGAGCCACTCATCGCTCATTCGGTTGGTATAGCTTTCGTATTCTTCCTTTTCAGCAGCTTCCCGGATTTGCTTTTTGAGTTCCGGATTGCTTACCACACAGAAAGTCCAGGGTTGTTTGTGTGCGCCTGAAGGGGCTGTTGAAGCCGATCTAATAATATTTTCGATAACTTCTTTGGGCACCGGCCGATCCGAAAATTCGCGAACAGACCTTCTTGTATCCATCCACTCAAAGAAGTTGCGACTTCTCTGAATCATTTCTTCGGGCTCATAGTGTACATGGCTGTACTCAATGTGCTCATATCCTTCAATTACTTTAACCGCTGGCTGTTTTTCCATAGATAGTCGTTTCTTAGAATTTCGAAGTTAGGGAAAAATTGCTTTTGGCGTATTTCGTTTTCTTTTGAAATCTAATGCCAAAACTGTGGTAGGTGGGGTGGGATACTTACGTTTTTGTGCTGAATTTGAATAAGGATACTGGCATTGGCATAACAAGGCTGTGCGCAATAGCACAATTCCGTTATTTTCGGCCCCAAACAACATCAATGTTCAAAAAGGGTGGGCTACTTTTGGCCACTGTAAAATTTAAAGAATGAAGAGAGTTATAATTTTCCTGCTAGTTCTGCTTACTTTTTCATCGTTAAAAGCTCAAAACGTACCGGGAGACCAATTGGGCGCCTGGTACATGTACTTCTTTAACAAGAAGTTTGGTGACGGCCCTTTTGGTATTCAGGGCGATTATCAGTTCCGTTTTTGGAATGCCGGAAGCGACCTTGAGCAGTTGTTGCTACGCACCGGTATCACTTATACTCCCGAAAAATCGAACGTATTGCTTACTTTGGGGTATGGCCACATCACCACCGGAGAGTTTGGAGATGGTACGAATACTTTCAATGAAAGCCGCATTTATCAGGAGGCTCTGCTTCCTCACCGCCTGGGCAGCAGAGTGCTCCTCACGCATCGGTTTAGATACGAGCAACGTTGGGTAGCCGATCAGAATTTTCGAACCCGATACCGGTACAATATTTTTGTGAATATTCCGCTCAATGCTTCGGAGCTGAAGAAGGGCACAACATATATTGCCCTGTACAATGAGTTATTTATTAATGGCCAAAGAGGTATTGGCGATGGAAGAAGCGTACAATACTTCGACCGAAACCGCACGTATGTGGGAATGGGGTATGGTTTGAATGACAAACTGCGTATGCAATTGGGATGGATGAAACAAACCACCAATAACTGGGATAAAGGCCAGGCGCAAATCAGCCTTCATCATAACTGGTAAAGCGTCTATTACTGAAAATATACTTAGAGCGCCCCTGTTTGTTTAAGGTATAGGCGCTCTACTTTTTCTCGTGCCCAGGGAGTTTTTCGCAAAAACTTAAGGCTGGAATTAATGCTAGGATTGCTTTTAAAGCAATTAATGTTGACCTGCTCGGCCATGCGTTCCCAACCCATGTCGGCTACCAAATGCTCAAGTATATGAGCCAACTTTACGCCATGTAAAGGGTTATTGGGCTGGCTCCCAATTTTCTCGTTCCGGGTATATTCAATTGCCATAAAGCAAAGGTAAGGAATTGCGTGAAGTGGTAGTGAAGTTCTGGGCGAAGGCATTTGCTTTTTTGCTGTAGGCTGCTCATCGTTAAAGGTGGCCGAGTTGCATGCTTTTTAAAATAATAATAGGGTTACTTACTTAAGTCG
>NZ_DDDQ01000017.1:0-17385 GCF_002336325.1 Roseivirga sp. UBA1976
CTGTTGAGATACCGGATAAAACAGCCCTTTTTGAGAGTTTAAGGCCTGTTTTTCCGGCATGACGTTCTTTTCTTACATCGAACTCAGGTTACTTTTATGTGAGATCGCTACTACGGAAAATGAATTGAGGTGTAGAAAATACCTCTTAGCGAAGCCTAAATACAATTCGGAAGGCCATTCTTGACTTCACGGGTTGCCCTCTTTGTAAACCGGGTAGCCATTTAGAGCTTTCAACTACTCTTATAGCTTCTTCATCACAGCCATACCCTATGCCTTTAAGCACTTCCACATTACTCACCTCACCGTTTTTATCTACTATAAACGAAAGAAACACAGCCCCCTCAATATTATTCCTTTTAGCCTTTTTCGGGTACTTCAAGTTTCGTTGCAAGTGTTTGTGCCAACCCTCCACGCCTCCTACATATTCTGCTTGAACCTCCCTTTCTGTGTAGTGATATATATTGCCCTCTTTGTCCCAACTGGTGCCCGAAACAAACTCACCTAATTCAGAATAGTTCTCTTTATCGAGCGTGCGGCCCTCTTTTTTTCTTACCCATTCACCCACTTTAATACCCGACCTGAATTCTCCCTCAATTGTCGCTTCCATATTAAACGGTTCGGGTCCCTTATAAAAACCAGATCCATCTTTTACTAAAGTATTTCCAAGAGAATCTAATAAACTAATTACGGTATAAAGATTGGAGCTATTGTCGCCCCCAAACTCGAGAGTTGCAAAGGATTGACCATTTTCAAAACCAAGCTTCCAAACACCGATTTTGGTAAGCTTGCTATGGTTTCCTTCCTCTTTTAGCCGACCATTTTTAAACAGAGTTCGGCTAAAGCCCTCTAAGATATTCTGTTTGTAATGGGCATAACCGTAGGGCTCATGACTAGGGAAAAAGCGATCTACTTTGCCTTCTCTGTTTTTACCATTGTTTAGCTCATAGTATGCCGCATGTTCTTTTTCTGAATAATCAAGATGTACATGATATGCCGAATAGTATGTGGTGTCGTTGGCTTGAGAAAAGAGGTTAAAAGACAAAAGGAGGCAAACTCCCGAAAGAATAAGTGTGCGCATAGATCAGTTATTTAAAGGAGCTAAACTAATCCATCTCGAATAATAAATTCTGATAAGCCGAATTTAATTCGTTTAGTATTTTATGGTTGCCCTGAATTTTAGCCAGGGCAATACCGTCTTCATAAACTTCCAGCGCTTTTTCTTCCTGTTCTAACTGTGTCAGAAGTTGCGCTGCCTGATAGTAAGTGGGCAAATAGTCAGGAAAATCGCTGAGCACCTTTAGCAGTATATTCAATGCTTTCGGGGCATCAGAAGCCATATATTCATTGGCCAGAGCATAGTAGTTAAAGGGTTCGTTTGGTTCTTGCTCAATATACTTTTGGAGGAGTTCTATTCGCCCGCTATTCATCTTTTCGCCTCGTTTTTATTTACTTCATTATTGACTATCTTCGGGGCAAATTTAAGGATAACCTTGGGTTTTAAACCTTTCCGATTAGCTCCATTTTTCTGAACACTTAGGCTAACGTGGGGTTGAATTATAAAATCATTAAACTATAAAGCAAGCATGAACATACTCGTTTGTATTACACATGTTCCGGATACCACCTCTCGCATTGCTTTTACCAACGACAATACAGAATTCGATAAAAACGGGGTTCAATTCATTATTGGCCCTTACGATGACTACGCGTTGGCAAGAGCTGTTGAGCTAAAGGAACAGCATGGAGGAAAAATAACAGTGTTGAACGTTGGAGAAGCAGAAACAGAGCCAACCATACGAAAGGCTTTGGCTATTGGTGCCGATGAGGCGGTAAGGGTAAATGCCTTCCCTTCAGACTCTTTTTTTGTAGCCAACCAAATAGCCGCAGTAGCCAAGCAAGGTGAATACGACCTGATTTTGATGGGACGTGAGTCGATAGACTTTAATGGAGGAATGGTTCACGGAATGGTTGGAGAACTACTGGGATTGCCTTCGTTTTCTCCCGTAATGCAACTCGATGTGGAGGGTACTAATGCTAAAATAACCCGTGAAATAGAAGGTGGTAAAGAGAAACTGGAAGTGAGCCTGCCTTTTGTTGCCGGTTGTCAGGAGCCCATTGCCGAATGGAAAATACCCAATATGAGGGGGATTATGTCGGCCAGAACAAAACCGCTCAATGTGGTTGAGCCTACTGATGCTACAGTACACAGCCAATTGAGTAAATACGAGCTGCCTCCGGCCAAAGGAGCCGTGAAGATGATCGATGCCGACAACGTGGAGGAGTTGGTAGATTTGTTGAAGAATGAAGCCAAAGTGATATAACCCAAAAGCAAAAGAAATGTCAGTATTAGTATTTATAGAGTTAGAAGAAGGTAAAATCAAAAAATCTTCACGCGAGGCTATATCATATGCGGCAGCTTTAGGCAATACAACAGCCGTTGCTTTGGGGTCTGCCAGTGCCGATGAATTGGCCACAGCAGGAGCCAATGGAGCTTCTAAAGTGCTTCATGTATCTGACGAGCGGCTCAATGCGGGTCTAATTCAGCCATATGCTGAGGTATTGGCCGCTGCGGCAAATTCCACAGAAGCTACAATTATTGTAACCGCCAAGTCGTCTTTGGCCGATGCCGTGGTAGGAAGAGTAGCCGCAAAGCTGGGTGCAGGTCTTGTGTCTAACGTGGTGGCTTTGCCCGATACTTCCAATGGGTTTGTGGTGAAAAGAAGCATATATACCGGTAAGGCTTTTGCCAATACCAGCATTACCACCGACAAGAAAATTCTGGCCATCAAGAAAAACGCCATTGAATTGAAAACCGATGGTGGGCCGGCCGATGTGGAGGCCTTCTCAGTAAGCCTGGATGATGCTTTGTTCAATGCGAAAATAACCGCTACCGATAAAGCCGAAGGTGATGTGTTGCTGCCAGAAGCTGATATAGTGGTTTCAGGCGGTAGAGGTCTTAAGGGGCCTGAAAACTGGGGTATCATTGAAGATTTGGCCAAAACTTTGGGAGCTGCCACCGGTTGCTCCAAACCTGTTTCTGATATGGACTGGAGGCCTCACCATGAACACGTTGGCCAAACCGGAGTTAAAGTTAGCCCTTCGCTATACATAGCCGTTGGGATTTCCGGAGCCATACAGCACCTAGCAGGAGTCAATTCTTCTAAGTATATTGTAGTGATTAACAAAGACGAAGAAGCGCCATTCTTCAAAGCCGCAGACTATGGCATTGTTGGAGACGCGTTTGAAGTATTGCCAAAGCTCAACGAAGCACTTAAAAAGGCGCTCGCTTAGACTTTTTTATCTTGGAAAAAGTAAAGATTGAAATTTTAGGATTGTCATCGAGTCAGTCGCAATCGACTGGCTCGTTTGCCCTTGTTTTAGGAGAAGTAGATGGCGAAAGAAGACTGCCAATTATTATTGGCATGTTTGAAGCTCAGGCCATTGCACTAGAAATTGAAAAAATCACCCCCAACCGCCCCATGACGCACGACTTGTTTAAGTCGTTTGCCCATGCCTTTAATTACGAGATTACCGAAGTGATTATTTCCGATTTAAAGGAGGGGATATTTTTTGCTAAGATTGTCTGTACCGATGGGGCCAGAACCATGGAAGTAGACTCTAGACCCTCTGATGCTATTGCTATAGGTATTCGGTTTGGCGTTCCTTTTTATACCTATGAGTCAGTATTGGCCGAGGCCGGTATAATACTGACAGACGATGAGGAGATTGTCGAAGAGCAAGATGAACCCGTGGTTGTAGAAAAAAAAGGTGATCGGCTTCAGGACTTTACTATCGATAAGTTGAATGAGATGCTGGATGAAGCATTGAAAGCCGAAGACTATGAGCGGGCAGCAAAGATAAGAGACGAGATCAACCGAAGAAGTTAACCGGAACATCGTTGAAGATGCTGGCTACCCGAAAAGTCAGTTCTGAGATGGTTTAGAATATAATGGACGTATTAAGAGCAGTATTAGGACTGGCTATTCTCATAGGGATAGCCTATTTATTGTCAGGGAATAAAAAAGCCATTAGCTGGCGATTAGTAGGAGTGGGCCTGACCATGCAGGTGGTCATTGCCTTGCTTATCTCTGAGGTAGGGTTTGTACAGAATATCTTTAAGCTGATAAGTGAAGGCTTTGTTTCTTTCCTCAGTTTTGCCCTTAATGGAGCCGAATTTCTATATGGAGATTTGGCTAAAAACAGTGACTCCGTAGAAGACGCCCGTCACAGCCTTGGTTTTCTTTTTGTTTTTCAGGCACTACCCACTGTAATTTTCTTTTCGGCCATAACAGCTGGCTTATACTACCTGGGTATTTTGCAAAAGATAGTGTATGTGTTTGCCTGGGTTATGGCTAAAACCATGAGACTCTCAGGGGCTGAGTCTATGTCGGCTGCCGGCAATGTATTTCTGGGTCAAACGGAAGCACCACTTCTGGTGAAACCCTTTATTGGTAAAATGACTAAGTCAGAACTGCTCTGTTTAATGACGGGCGGTATGGCCACAATTGCAGGCTCTGTATTAGGGGCATATGTTTCTTTTTTAGGGGGAAGTGACCCCGAGCAACAGGCTCAGTTTGCTACTTATTTGCTGAGCGCTTCTATAATGAATGCTCCGGCCGCAATTCTTATGGCCAAGATTTTCATGCCTGAGGAAGAAGAGGTAGATACTGAACTGCGAGTAAGTAAAGATCAGATAGGGGTGAATGTTATTGACGCTCTGGCCGGAGGTGCCAGTGACGGACTTAAATTAGCAGCCAATATTGGCGCCATGCTTTTAGCCTTTATTGCTGTAATATATACCCTCAATTGGATATTGGTTGACGGTATTGGCGAACTGACCGGGCTCAATGCTTATGTGGTTGAAAGTACCGGAGGAGTTTTCAACGGATTTAGTTTGCAGTATATACTTGGGCAGGTGTTCAGGCTATTTGCATTTGCAATGGGGGTTGAATGGCAAGAGACTTTGCAGGTTGGAAGCCTAATTGGGCAAAAGACTGTAATCAATGAGTTTGTGGCTTACCTGAGCCTGGCCGAAATGAAGGCCGATGGAGTACTTAGCCAAAAAGCCATTGTAATATCTACTTATGCCTTGTGTGGCTTTGCCAACTTTTCTTCCATTGCCATTCAAATTGGAGGTATAGGGGGGATGGCACCGGAAAGGCAATCAGACCTTTCGAAGCTTGGGTTACGAGCCCTCATGGCGGCTACTTTGGCCACAATGATGACTGCGACTATTGCCGGAGCACTGTTCGGTTAAATGAGTTTGAGTTGCTTGGCCGCCTTATATTATCTTGACATAAACAGCCGCTGGTGTATGGCGGCAGAGATATAAGAAAGAGGAGGTCTCAAAAGCCTCAAAACCCTTCATTCTGAACTTGGCTACCTAAAGGCAGGTTCATTTCAGAATCCATAAGTTCGTCAATGAGCGATATGAACACCCAGAACTTGCCTGCCTTGGCCGCAGGTAAGTTCTGGGTGACGCCCACCTAGATTTTGAGACAGCCCCTTTTCTGTTTCATCAATGAGATATGATTATCCTAAGGCTATGTCTTGTTGCACGAAAGGAATTTTGTAAACCCTTCTTCCCGTAGCTTTGGCAATGGCATTGGCCAAGGCTCCACCTGCAGGCGGCAAAGAAGGTTCTCCCAAACCTGTCGGGTGGTTAGTGCCGGGTACAAAATGTACCTCAACATCCGGTGCTTCTTTCATGCGTATAAGCCTAAACTTATCAAAATTGTCGGCTTGTGGTCTACCATCTACAAAGGCAAAGTCTCCATACATGGCGTGGCCTATACCATCTACCACACCCCCTTGAACCTGATTAATGGCTGCTTCAGGGTTTACTACTATGCCGCAATCTACGGCTACGGTCACTTTATCAAGCTTTGGCTGACCGTTGACCTGGCTCATATGTGCAACTTCGGCCACATAGGTGTTGTGCGAGTAGTAGGCGCTAAAGCCTTTGGCTATGCCGGCATCGCCATTGTTCCAGCCTCCTTTTTCAGCCGCCAGTTTTATTACCCCAATCATTTTCTCAGGTTCATAGTCTATGGAACCCACCGGGTTGTTTTTGGCACGCTCAAGTATATCGAGCCTCAACTGAACAGCATCAACCCCCATCTCGCCAGCCAATTCATCAAAGAAGGCTTGTTCGGCCATGGCCAGGAAATTGGTTATAGGGGCTCTCCATGCTCCTGTAGTAATATTACTTCTAACATTATGAGAGTCTACTCTGTAGTTTTCAATGCCTCCGGCAGGAAACCAGTTGGAGCGGGTAGAGTCGCCCATTTGTATACCTGCTCCGGTAAGGTGGTAGCCTACCACCTGGCCATTTTTATAGGCTGCCCTGAATTTGTATTTGGATGCCGGACGGTAAGTTCCGGCAGTCATGTCGTCTTCGCGGGTAAAAATAAGTTGAACGGGCTTTCTTATTTTGTCAGAAATTTGAGCGGCCTCCACCGCAAAATCGCCATAAAGCCTTCGGCCAAAGCCACCACCCATGCGAGTCATGGCTATAGAAATTTCTTCAGTTTTGCGCCCCAGCGCATTGGCCACATTGCTTTGTGTCCATTGTGGGGTTTGAATAGGGCCTTCCATTTCTACTTTGCTGTCTGTAACATTAGCAAAGAAGTTCATTGGCTCCATGGTGTTGTGAGGAAGGAAGGGGGCTTCATAAACTCGTTCCAGTACACCATCAGCCGATTTAAAGGCTTGGGAAATGTTACCATCTTCTCGTTTTAAGCTTTCCTTGCTGGCCACATCCAACAACCGCGATAACTCCTTATCGTGATCAGTAGTGCTTTCCAGATTTCCCGCTTTTTTCCAGTTGGCTTTAATGGCCTTTTTACCTTTAATGGCGGCCCAGGTATTGGTGGCTACTACGGCAATTTTATCTCCGAACTGTACCACATCCAATACACCATTTACCTTTCGCGCTTCAGAATCATCGAACGACTCAAGCTCAGTACCAAAGGCAGGTGGTCTCACCGCGGCAGCATAAACCATTCCTTCTTTTCGGGTATCAATTCCAAATAGAGGTTTGCCTGTAACTATTTGGTCCAAGTCTACATTGGTTTTGCTTTGGCCTATTATTTTAAAGTCTTTGGGGTCTTTGAGAGGAACTTCTTCAGGAATCTCAAATTGTGCTGCTTTAGACGCCAAATGACCATAAGACAGTTTCTTTGAACCATTATATACATAACCATTTTCTGTTCTTAACGAAGAAGCTGAAACTCCCCATTCCTGAGCGGCTGCCTCTAATAGTAAATGACGGGCACTAGCACCAGCCGTACGTAGGATATTCCAACTAGAACGGATAGACTGGCTACCACCGGCAACTTGTCGCTGAAAGGCTGTACTTAAAGGGGCTTGCTTAACAATCACATCGGCCCAGTTTACATCTAACTCTTCGGCCACAATCATTGGCATTGATGTCTTCACATTTTGGCCAATTTCCGGATTGGGTGACAAAATGGTGACATCACCATTGTCGGCAATGGTAATGAATGAATTGATATCGAACCAGGCGGTTGGTGCTTCTTTGGTGGCCTCTGCCGGGTTGCACCCCCATGCAAATCCAATCATTAGACCACCACCGGCAAGGGCAGAGCTTTTTAAGAATGACCTTCTGTCTATTTTAGTCTTTATAAGTGTCATGTTGTTTCTGGTTTTGGATTACATTTCTGCGGCCGTGGCAATGGCGGCTTTTATTTTATTGTAGGTTCCGCATCGGCAAATATTGCCATGGGAGGCATCGGCAATTTCAGAAGCCGATGGTCGTGAATTACGGTTCAGCAAAGCTGCAGCTGTCATTATTTGCCCAGCCTGGCAATAGCCACACTGAGGCACATCGTGCTGCTTCCATGCTTTCTGAAGCGGATGATCTCCTTTTTCAGATAAACCCTCTATGGTGGTTATTTCTGCTTCGCCAATAGCCGATACCGGTAATTGGCAAGAACGCACAGCATTACCGTTCAAATGAATGGTGCAGGCACCGCACTGGCCAATGCCGCATCCGTACTTGGTGCCTCTTAAATCCACCAGATCGCGAAGCACCCATAACATGGGCATATCTGCGTCTGCTTCAACAGTTCGCTGCTTACCGTTTATTTTGAGCGTATAACTTGCCATATCAATGATTTTTTGGAGTTAAATGAGTCATTGAATATAAGCTTTTCCCATTCAAACTCACAGCTTCGGCTGGTAATTGGACATATGCTGATTTTAAAAAGACGAATGGCCGACTTTTGCCTACCAAAGCAAATAGACAGAAGAGCTTATCGAATACTGGCAGCAGGTTTCCGGTGGCGCAGTTTTAACAAGGTTTTTTGAATGATAAGGGTAGAAAAATGCTTTGTACCCCAGAATGTTACAGGTTGTTTTTTCATTCATTAATTTGGAAGCTGTTACACCTAAACATTGTACGATGAAACGATTGAAACTACTCACCCTTTGTGTGGCTGTATTGGCCATCATTTTCCCAACAGGTGGACACGCACAAATCGATAAATCATTGAACGAAACCCTTGAGTCTTTACTCGATCGGGCAGAAACTTATCAGGACTATAAGGTAATCAGAACGAGCGACCTCAGACGGTTTAAACATGCCATGCAAGATAGTCTGAGCCACTATAGGCAAAGCCTGGCAGATCTGACCGAACAAACCCAATCTATGCAAGCTACGGTGTTGCAACTGAGAGCAGAAAGCGAGCAATTGGCCAACACTTTGGCTACAGCAGAGTCTCGTGCCGATATGATCGGATTTTTAGGGATGGATATGAAGAAAGCTACTTACAGCATATTTGTTTGGTCGCTGGTGGTTTTGTTGTGCCTGTGTCTGGTCATAATGTATGGTCGTATTCGTCATGTGTGTGGAGTAGTGAAGCGTGTTAAGAGCGCCTATTCAAAGATTGTGGAAGATTATCGCAACCAGCGGTTTCAGGCTACTGAGAAGCAGATTAAACTAAAAAGGGAATTACAAACTGCTCTGAATCAATTGGAATTGGTTAAGAGCGCTGAAGCGTAGGATTAATACTTAATAATCAATAGTAGTGTCGGATTGGCTGTGAGGCCAAGAAAAAAACCCAGCGGACGGCTGGGTTTTTTTGTATTGAGGTTGAAGGTGAGTGCTGTTAAGCATAATCTGTTCTAGGCTGTGGGCCTCCTGCCATGATCTCTTCGTTGGCAAAAGACTCAAACTTCTTAAAGTTGTTCTGGAACATGCGCGCCAGCTTGTTAGAAGTTTCGTAGAAGCCTTTATCGTTTTTCCATGTTTCTCTGGCACTAAGCAGTTCGCTTGGTACATCAGGACAGGTCATTGGAATTTCGGCTCCAAAAATGGAGTGTTTTCTGTAACCCACGTTGTCCAATACGCCCGAAAGTGCGGCCGATATCATGGCACGGGTATATCTCAGTTTAATTCTTGAACCAACTCCGTAAGGGCCTCCGGTCCAACCGGTATTAATGAGCCAAACATTTACTCCGTGCTCATCCATTTTCTTTCCGAGCATTTCTGCATAGGCGGTTGGGTGAAGTGGCATAAACGGAGCTCCAAAGCAGGCCGAGAATACCGGGGTAGGTTCGGTAACTCCTGCCTCTGTACCGGCTACTTTAGAAGTATAACCTGAGATAAAGTGGTACATGGCTTGCCCTTTGTTCAAACGCAAAATAGGAGGCATTACACCAAAGGCATCGCAAGTAAGGAAGAAGATGTTTTTTGGAATGCCACCAATAGAAGGAACTGCAATATTGTTAATGTGGTCGATAGGATACGATACCCTGGTATTTTCAGTTACTGAGGTGTTGCTGTAGTCTACCGTGCGAGTGCCTTTATGGAAACGGG
The DNA here is from genome assembly GCF_002336325.1 of Roseivirga sp. UBA1976. Lineage (NCBI taxonomy): Bacteria > Pseudomonadati > Bacteroidota > Cytophagia > Cytophagales > Roseivirgaceae > Roseivirga > Roseivirga sp. UBA1976. The sequence goes on from NZ_DDDQ01000017.1 coordinate 9,842, forward strand.
TGTTTTCTACAATAGCACCATATTTAATAGCCCTGAAAATATCGGGTTCATTTTCTTCGGTAAGGTCTATGGCTTTGGCATAGCAACCACCTTCAAAGTTAAACACGTTCTTTTCGGTCCAGCCGTGCTCATCGTCACCAATCAACAGTCGGTTAGGGTCTGCCGAAAGGGTGGTTTTACCTGTGCCCGACAGCCCGAAGAAGATGGCCGTATCTCTTTTGTCAATTCCCATATTGGCCGAACAGTGCATTGGTAGCACACCATCTACTGTTGGCAACAAGAAGTTGAGTACTGAGAAAATACCTTTTTTCATTTCTCCCGAATACTGGGTGCCCCCAATCAGGATCATTCTTTTGGTAAAGTTTACAATGGCAAAGTTGCTTTGTCTGGTGCCATCAGTTTCAGGGTCTGCCTCAAATTCGGGGCAGCAAATAATGGTGAAGTTGGGCTCAAAGTCGGCAAGTTTATATCCTTCCGGCCTAATGAACATGTTATAGCAGAATAGGTTGTGCCAGGCAAGGGTGTTGATTACCCTGAGTTTTAGACGGTGGGTTTTGTCAGCTCCTGCGTAAGCATCGCGCACGTAGACTTTTTTGTCTTCCAGATGGCTGATCATTTTGTTGTAAATGCGGTCGAACGATTCAGGCGAAATACCAATGTTGATATCGCCCCACCACACTTTGTCTTCTGTTAGTTCATCTCTTACAATGAACCGGTCTTTTGGAGATCTTCCGGTAAATTTTCCTGTGTCACACATTAAAGCACCGGTGTCGGTTAAGTGGCCTTCACCGTTTTTGATAGACTCCTCAATCAGTTCGGTTTGGCTGAGGTTCCAGTGTGCTTCTTTAACTTTTTTAATGCCTGCCGCTTCCAGGCCTGCTTTGTTGGATTTTATTCCAGTTTCTAACATGATTTTAGGCTTAATTTCCTTGTTTATGAAATCGTTTGCAAAAGTAAGTATCGCGCTCGAAATTAATGCATTATTTGCCGACAATTACATTTTAACATCACAAGGAGCCGAAGTAAGCTCCCTTTAGGCTAAAATGTGGCCTCATTTGTGTGAAATGGCTTGTAATATCTTATGGACGGTCGTAGATTGGAAACTTTGCTGTAAAACTAACTAAAACAACTATGTCAGAATTGAGAAGTCAAGAGCCGGAGATGCTCGGCCACCCGAAAGGGTTATTCTATCTGTTCTTTGCTGAGCTGTGGGAACGATTCAGTTTTTATGGAATGCGCGCCTTGCTCACCTTATATATGGTGAACGAAATTTTTGAAGCGCTTGCCACCCGAGATTTGGCTGCTGCAGCCGTTTATTCTTCTTATGGTTCGTTGGTATATGCCTCTACCGTGGTAGGAGGTAGAATTTCTGATAAGCTTTTAGGCTTTAGGCGTTCCATTATGCTTGGAGGTATTCTCATGGCTTTAGGACATTTTGTTTTGGCCATTGAAAATGACATGGCTTTCTTTTTAGCACTGGCTTTCATTGTAGTGGGCAACGGGTTCTTTAAACCCAATATTTCCACCTTTGTGGGAGCACTCTACAAAGATGGAGATGTGCGAAAAGACTCAGGGTTCACCATTTTCTATATGGGAATCAACATTGGTGGCTTTATAGCTCCCATTCTTTGCGGATGGCTCGGTAGAGAATACGGCTGGCACTATGGCTTTGGCTTGGCCGGTATTGGAATGTTAACCGGCTTGGCCTTTTTCTGGTCTGGATTGAAAAGTGGAATTTTTGGAGATAAGGGATTGCCCCCAAGTGAGGAGGGTCTCAATAAGCCGGTGCTGGGACTTAAGAAAAAGGTGCTTGTTCCTGTACTATCCTTTTTGGCGGCACCGTTTATTGCACTTATGCTGGCTTCTTATGAGCCTGTTTTGGGAGGAGAGTCATTCTTTGGCGACCAAAACTTTGTAAACATCCTCTTCAAAGGAATAGGTATAGCCATTTTGTTATACATGGCCTTCATTATTTATCAGGCCACACCTTCTGAAAGAAAGAAACTGGCTGTGGCGCTATTTATTACCCTTTTTATGACGGTTTTCTGGGGTTTTCATGAGCTTTCAGGGAGCGTAATTACCTTGTTTGCCGACAGGAACGTGAACTTGTCTATTATTGATGCCGCTCAGACCAACTCGCTGAACTCCATGTTCATTATTTTCCTTTCCATTCCTATTTCTTTGCTATGGACCTCATTGGCCAAAAAGAAGAAGAACCCCAGAACTCCATATAAGTTTGGAATGGGATTGCTCCTGGCCGGAGTGAGTTTCTATGTGTTGGCTTTAAGTCGTGGTGCGGCCGATGAAAACGGCATGGTGCCATTTGTTTATTTGCTGTTAATGTACTTCTTACTTTCGGTGGGTGAGTTGTTTATGTCGCCCGTGGGGCTTTCTAAAATTACTGATCTTTCACCCAAGCGAATAGTGGCCTTTATGATGGGGGTTTGGTTCCTTTCTAGTGCCTTTGCCTTTCAGGTAGTTGGGTTTATTGGTAAAAAACTAGCCATAGAGAGCGATAATGCCGATATCAGAGGTTTCGATTCGCTTGATGTATACATTGGAGGTTTTGAGATGATTGCTCAATATGCCATTGGTGCAGGACTTATCGTATTTATTCTTTCTCCATTGTTGAATCGCTGGATGCAGAACGTGCATTAAGAATAGAGTCTTTACTAAAGAGGCTGTTTTAATAGCAACTCGTATGAGGTTAGTGGCTATTGAAACAGCTTTTTTTATTCTATAATCTGCTGAACCCTATGCTGAAGTACTGGTAATACCTCTTCTTCAAACCATAAATTCTTTCTCATCCAGATGCCATTTCTGGGAGAAGGATGAACCAGCGGAAAGTACTTGGGTAAGTATTCTTTAAATGATCTCACCGTCTCAGTGAGGTTCTCCTTTCTTCCTTCCAGATAATAGCTTTGAGCATATTGGCCAATCAACAGGGTAAGTTCTATGTTTGGCATTTTTGCCAGTAACCTTTCATGCCATTCAGCGGCACACTCCGGTCTGGGCGGAAGGTCGCCCGACTTGCCTTTTCCCGGATAGCAAAAACCCATAGGGACGATAGCAAAAAGACCGGAGTCATAAAACTGTTCATCGGTTACACCCATCCATTTTCTCAGGTTTTTACCGGAAGGGTCATTCCAGGGAATCCCGGTTTCGTGTACTCTTGTTCCCGGAGCCTGCCCAATAACAAGTATTCTTGAAGAACGATGGGCCCGAATCACAGGCCTGGGGCCCAGAGGCAGATGTTCTGCACAAAGTGTACAATTCCTTATTTGTTCCAGTAGGTCTTGCATAACGAAATATCGTAAAAAGCTATGGAACGATAGGTCGTCTATTTGATAGACCAGTCCTGAAAGCCAAACTGCGATAAAATATCTTGTAACGATTTGAGTGGTTGAGGAGAGGCATCGCTCTGATGAAGATCCAAATCCCACCAACTGGTAGTATGCCAGCGGCCCAATTTGTATCCAACGTTTTTCATTTCACCAATGTGTCTAAAGCCCAATGCCTGATGAAACCCGATACTGGCCTGGTTGGGAACGGTAATCACTGCTATGGCCTTACAATAGTTCATGGCCTGCAACATGTGTAGCAGCTGGAGGTACAGCTTGCGGGCTATGCCCTTGTTCCGATGGTTGGGATGCACGTATACGGTTACTTCCTGGTTCCACTGGTAGGCTTTGCGGCTCCGATGATCTGTGGCATAGGCATAGCCTGTTACCACTCCGTTTTCTTCGGCCACCAGCCAGGGGGCTTTTGTCCCATAGGTGAGTATGCGTTGTTCAAACTCCTCCAAAGGTGGGGGAGTCAGTTCAAAGGAGGTAGCGGTTTCCTGAACAATTGGGCTGTAGATACTTAGCATGGGAGCGGCATCGCTAAGTTTAACCATTCGGATAGATATTGCGGATTTCATTATGGAGAAAAAGGGCTGATTAAGGTAAAGATAAAATGCGGTAGTTTTAAAATGATTACAATCAGCGTACTTTCGTGGCATGAACGACTTTTCCAGCGCGGAGCTAATTTATTATGTTGACCTGGCCGGTACATTTGTCTTTGCCGTCAGTGGTTGGCTGTTGGCCGCTAAAAAAGAGCTGGATTTTTTTGGGGCCTCTGTTATTGCTTTTGTTACGGCAGTGGGAGGGGGCACACTGCGCGATGTTCTCATTGGTTCAACGCCTGTAGGCTGGATGCAAGATGTTAACTATCTCATTATAATTGCCTCCGGCATGTTTGCAGCGGCATTTTTCAGAAGGATTTTTGAAAAGCTCCGCAAAACCATGTTTCTGTTTGATTCCGTTGGTATTGGATTGTTTACCATTCTGGGCCTGCAAAAAACACTCGATCTTGGACTGTCTCCTATAGTAGCGGTTATGATGGGTACTATTTCCGCAGTTTTTGGAGGTGTTTTGCGCGATACTCTGGTCAATGAAATTCCACTAATATTCAGACGGGAAGTTTATGCTACGGTGTGCCTGGTGGGCGGGATAATATATCTTATGCTAGGTCAAACGGCCATTAATGATGACTTCAGAATTATAGTGACCATTTCAATCATTATTACTATCAGAATTCTGGCTGTGGTATACAACTGGTCGTTCAGGGCTGTAAAGTAAGGGTTACTTTTTGCGCCTGTTCTTTTTTCTCTTAAAGTAAAAACTATCAGCTTGCGGACTGGTATAGAAGCCCCATATCAAGGAAAGTGTAATTGCATTGCCCGAATAGTTTACAACACCATTCAGCGCGTAGTCCGTTAAGTTATATTTGGCTTGCAGGGAGAGGTACTGCTTGTGACTCAGGTTATATTTATAGCCCAAACCTGCATTGAAATTGTAGGTGAAAACACTCTCCCCTGAAATGCCGTTGTCTTCATCCTCTTTAATAGCGTCAAATCCATCGATGCCGGCACCGGCAAGAATAAGCACTTCATTTCTGTTCCACTCTATTAACTCCCGGCTGTAGTCTATGCCAAAGTAGCCTCCAAAAAAATGCCTCGTACTTACCTCAAGGCCAAAACCTTCTTTACGATAGGCGGTGTATTCGTTTGGTGCATTGAGGAATTTAAAACTAACCGATAGGTCTAGGGTAGACTTGCCTTTTTTGCCACCAATAAAAAAGCCAATATTAGGGTGTGAGCCTACGGCCTGCATTTCACCGGTAGGCATCCACCATCCGCCCAAAATTCCAGAGTGCAACTTGAGCATTTCATCAATTTGTCTAACCTTGGTATCATAAGCGCCCTTAATAGGCGATTGGTGATAAGTAGGCAAACGCATCATTTCATGCAAAGAGGGTTCATCGGAACCATAATAGGAGGCTAGAAAATGTTCGGTGCTTCCGGGTTCATAGTGGCCTATTGCATTTTTGGCCATTCGCGCCAATAGCGTGTTGAAGCTTCCATTGATGGGTACAAAATCGAAATAAGAGGCTGTCCAGTTGTTAAACTCCACCCCATCAGCTGCCAGATATACTTTCGTTTGATAACTGGAAAGGTAGTCCATAATGGCCGGTGTAAGCTCTCCTGAAAAGGATTGATTATGGAGTGATAGAATGGTTTTTGCTCTAAATACAGGTTCGGTAAGGCCACACTTGCCTTGCCAAAAGTTGAGCAGTAATTGTGCAGAGTCTAACTCGCTGGTTACAAAATAAGACTCCAGCATTTCAACCGAATTGAGGGCAATGTCGAAACAGTTTATCGTTCGTTTTACCATTCGGTCTTCAAAGGTTGGTTGTTGTGCTAAGAGGCTGAAGGTGCTGCTTAGAAGAAGGCAGCCAATAAGGATGTTATTGCGCATAGTTTATTATAAAATGCAAAGTTAAGTATGTTGCGTATTGATTGTTATGCCCGCGTCTCAATTATTTATCCATAAGCCTTTGATGGCCACAATTGCTTAGCCTGGGGCAGATTTGAACCAGCCCCTGCCTATTCCATAAGCCCTTCACTTTTGAGAATTTTCACCCATAGGGCATAGCCAGCCTCATTTAAATGAAGACCATCGTAGGTCAATTCGGATTTGAGTCGCTGACGATTGTCCAGAAAGAAGGGAAAGAGATTAAGGAATTCTACTTCATGTTCAGCACAAACCTTAAATAGGAGCTGGTTGGTCATAAGTACTCTGTATTGTTTGTCGTAGTGCTGAGGAAACCCATCGAACTCTGGATTTACAGGGAGTATGCTTTGTACGATTATTCTTGTGCGAGGGCTTTCGCTTTGTATTCGTTGAATGATCTTTGCTATGTTGTTGGCAATGACTGCCTCGGGAATATCCATGCCGATGTCGTTAATGCCAATTAAGAGAAACAACTTGTTTGGTTTACGCTCTGTGATTTCACTGAGTCGATTGATAATGCCAAAGGAGATGTCGCCTCCTATGCCACGATTGAGCACTTTACTGTCTGGGAAATAAGCCTGCCACTGGCCACCTTCTGTAATACTATTGCCCAGAAAAATGATTTGTCCGGTGGTCATAGGGTCTTTCTCAAACTGCTTTAGTCTGTTTTGGTGGTGATGCATAATGTAGGGCACCGTGTCGAAAACCCTTTGGTGGGTAATCTGTGCTAAACTTTGCGATAAACAGAAGAAAAACAGACTGCCTGCCAACCATTGCTTAGGCTTCATAAACCACTGACTCTTCATGATCGAACCATTGAGGGTACATGGGCATATGGAGGGCTTCTACCCGGTTACGTTTTACCTTGAGCGAAGGGGTCATGAGGCCGTTTTCTACAGACCAGATTTCTTTCATGATTACCGCCTTGGCAATTTTTTCATATGCCTCAAGGCTGGGGTTAAGCTCTTCTATAGTCTGCCAAACGGATTGGCTAAGTTCTTCTTTGCTTTTCTTTTTCCCACTTTCAGAAGGTACAATCAGAGCTATGGGCTGAGGAATACCCGTACCTACCACGCATACCTGGTCTACATCGTAATTTTTAAGCAATTGAAGCTCTATGGGGGCAGGTGAAATGTATTTTCCTTTGTCTGTTTTGAACTGGTCTTTTACCCGGCCGGTAATGCTCAGAAAACCATCGTGATCGAACTCGCCAATATCTCCGGTTTTCAGGAAGCCATCTTCGGTAAACATTTCGGCAGTCTTTTCAGGCTCTTTGTAATAACCTTTCATCAGGCAATTACTCTTTATTAGTATTTCACCCTCAGCCGATAGTTTGGATTCTACCCCGGGAAGTGGTTTGCCAACAGTTCCAAACTTGTTTTGACCGGGAAGGTTAAAGTGGGAGAGAATACAGTCTTCGGTCATTCCGTAGGCCTGGTTAATGATTATGTCCAGACGGGCGTACCATTGCTTGAGGCTTACGGCTATGGGAGCAGCTCCTGAAAAATTGGCCATTGATGCCGAAAGACCCAGTTTTTTCTTGATTTTCTTCTTTACCAAGCCACCAATTAGCGGAAGGGAAAGCAGGCGATCGAGCTTTTTCTGTGGCATTTTCTCCAAAATCTTTTCCTGGAATTTTTGCCAAATACGAGGTACACCAAAGAATATATGTGGCTGAACGGAAGATAAATCTTCAGCGAATGTTTC
>NZ_DDDQ01000175.1:0-412 GCF_002336325.1 Roseivirga sp. UBA1976
CACAAAGTGAATGTAGTTTCTTCTTTGCCCTCTTTTACCGCAAGAAGAACTGATGCACAGCGAGGCGATGGGGTTTTTAATAAGAGTATTGAGGCTCTGAAGATGCTAAATGCAGTAGGTTACGGAAAAGAGAATACCGGTCTTAAACTAGATCTGGTCTATAATCCTTCAGGAGCCTATCTGCCGGACGATCAGGCGGTGTTGGAGCAGGAATATAAACATAAGCTAAAAGACGGTTTTGGTATTGAATTCAACCAACTATATGCCATTACTAATCTGCCGGTGAGTCGGTTTTTGGATTACCTGCTCAACTCAGGCAATTACGAAGAGTATATGAGTGAGCTGGCCAATGCTTTTAACCCGGTTGCAGCAGAAGGAGTAATGTGCCGAAACATGATTTCCATTGGCTGGG
>NZ_DDDQ01000175.1:742-28860 GCF_002336325.1 Roseivirga sp. UBA1976
GACTGTGATTTTAATCAAATGCTTGAATTAAAGTTGAACCATGGTGCACCAAATCATATTAGCGACTTTGACTGGCAGAAAGTACTCAACAGAGAAATAATTATTAATCAACATTGCTTTGGGTGTACGGCCGGAGCAGGGTCCAGTTGCGGAGGAAGCACCACCGCCTAATGTCCATGTGGTGGCCCGGTGAGGTTGGGGAGGAGCGGTTGAAGAAAGGTTGACTAGCTGTGCTTTCATAGTTATCGATCGATCCGGAGGGCTTTATCACCACTTGTTCAAGGAGTTTTAAGTTCGCTTCCCTTGAAACACACCTATTTTTCTTATTTTCATCGGTTAATAACAACCGAAAATGAGAACTATTGAAGGCAACGAAAAGACCAAAGAAGGAAAACTTAGGCGATGGGTGGCCAATCTGCAATTGGAAAGCTGGCAGTTGGAGCTGCTCATAACGGGTTTTTCTATTTTCTTGCTGGCTAGCGGCTACGATGAATACCAGCGGTTCAAAGAAGCTTTGTACTTCGATAAGTTGGTAAAGATGAACGACAGTACTGTGATTTTCACGGCTGCCGGTCGGTTTGTGCTCAGTTCCATTCCTTTTCTTATTCGCTTTTTTCTCATTAGTCTCTTACTGCATCTGCTGCTTAGAGGGTTCTGGATTGGTATTGTGGGCCTGAGTTCGGTTAACAATGCCATAGACTTTGAAAAGCTCAACCTCAAAGGGCCCTTTCGTAAGTACTTGCCCGCCAGAGTGAGAACCTTAGACGACCTCATTTTCTTTATCGATCAGATATCCAGTGTCATTTTTGCCTATACCTACCTGTTGGTCTTTTCCGTGCTATCGGTGGCCTTAGTAGGAGCCTTTCTGTTTATTTTATTAGGTAGTATTAATATTCTGCCACAGTATATTGGCAATCAGGCTGTTTTAGGTATAACTGTTTTTACGGTGATGTTGCTGGCCATGCTGCTACTGGTGGCGGCCATTATTTTCTTTCTGGATACTCTTCTCTTTAGTGCTTTCAAAAAATCCCGATGGTTTTCATCCATCTATTTTCCGCTCTACAGGCTCTTTAGCATAATAAGCCTGTCTTTCATTTACAGAAGCATATATTATCACCTCATCACCAATTACAAGAAGAAGCACATTGTGAGCGTTAGTGCTACGCTGCTAGTGCTTTTGCTTTTGTCGGTGCAGTTCGGTAAATGGGACAGATACATGTATTTTCCTCATCAAAACGGAAGCAACCGGTTTATTGTAAAAAATGATGTTTATGACGATGAAAGGGGTAATGCCTATATAAGAGAGGCCAGTATCCCTTCCAAAATAGTAGGTTCGGACTTTCTTCCTCTTTTTATTCGCTACAGCCCGGAACAAAACACCAGTTTTAAATACTTCTGCCCTGAGGTGAATTTTTTGAACGATGAAGTGACTATCACCGATGGTATAAAGGCCGGTATGGCTTCGGCTCAAGATACCATCCACACCCTTAGCGAACTGATGTACGATGCCGGGTCTTTTGAAGAAAAGCTGGCCAGAGGATTGGCCTGTGTTCAGAAAAACTACGAGGTATATTTAGACGATGAGTTGGTGGAAAATGATTTCCTTTATACCACTCATGGCAACAGGAATGAGAAAGGTTTTTTGCAAATGCTGGATTTGACCGAGATAGAACGGGGTAAGCACGTGATCTCCATCAAGCGGCTCGATTTTCAGGGCAATCCCATGATTCAGGAAATGTCAGACAGTCGCTTTAAAATGGTTGATATGCTGGAAATAGTATTCTGGAAAGAATAAGTAACCGCTAACATAATGAGCAAGAATTAACCTGTTGGGGCTTAGTATATTAATGCTTGCAAATGCATTGATATGATTAGGAACTATCTCAAAGTTGCTCTTAGAAACATTCTCAGACAGAAGTTTTTTGCAGTTATTAATATCAGCGGGCTGGCCATTGGCATATCTTGCTGCCTGCTTATTTTGGCCTATGTAAGCGAGGAGTTTAGCTATGATAATTTTCACCCTGAAAAAGAAAATATTTATCGAATAGCCTTAGACCGGAAGTTTCCTGATAACTCCTTTGTTTATGCCCGCACTCCCATGCCAATGGGTACAACCCTGGCTACCGATTTGCCCACCGTTACTTCATTTACTCGCATTTATGCAGCCTTTAACTCCCTCACATTTGTGGATGAAGACCGTCAGTTCGATGAGCGAAATGTAATGGCAGTAGACTCAACCTTCTTCGATTTCTTTGCAGTAGAATTTGTGGCGGGCGATAAAAACACAGCACTCGAAATGCCCAACTCGCTGGTTGTAACGGAAGATATGGCCAGAAAATACTTTGGAGACGAACCGGCTGTGGGTAAACAGCTAACTATACAAAATGTGGGTGAAGTAATGGTTAGAGGGGTAGTGAAGCCAATGCCCGTAAACAGTCACTTTCATTTCGATTTTCTGTTTTCATTGAGCACTATTCCTGGCTTGTATCAGAATAATTTTTGGGGCTCTTACAATACGCATACCTATATAAAACTAGAACCTGGAACTTCGGTGGAAAGTATTGAGGCCAGTATTCGGCAGATTGTAAAGACCTATATGGAGCCTCAGGTACAGAATATTTTAGGCATAAGCTGGGCTCAGTATGAGGAGGCTGGTAACGACCACCGGTATTTTCTTCAGCCCCTGGAGTCAATTCACCTCAACTCAAACCTTCAGTGGGAAATAGAGCCCAATGGCAATAAGACAGTCGTTCATTTATTCCTGGCCATATCTATATTCATTCTTCTCATTGCCTGCATCAACTTTATTAATCTTACAACGGCACGGGCGGCCAATAGAGCGCGCGAGGTGGGCATGCGCAAGGTGCTCGGTGCACTCAAAAACCAGCTCATAGGTCAATTTTTGGTAGAGTCAATTATTATGTGTCTGCTAGCCACTGTGTTGGCCACCGGAATGGCCTCACTACTCTTACCTTTTTTCAATCAATTGGCCGGAAAATCATTCAGCATTGAAGGTTTGCTTAGCACAGAGGTATGCTTGGGACTGGCGGCCTTTTCCATGGCTTTAGGCATATTGGCTGGTTTATACCCGGCCTTTGTGCTTTCGGCATTCAAGCCGGTAGTTGTGCTTAAGGGCAAGGCCAGTATGGGAGCCAGAAATTCCTGGTTACGCAATACCCTGGTAATTCTTCAGTTTGGTATCTCCATTATTCTTGTGATTGGTACACTCATTATCTATCAGCAAATCAATTACATGGTCAACAAGCCTCTTGGCTTTGATAGAGATCAACTGGTTATAGTAGAAAGAGCAGGCATGATGGGGCAGGAGATTGAGACGTTTAAAAACATACTATTGGACAACCCGAATATTAGTTCGGCAGCCGGAGTAAACACCTTTCCCGGCCGACAGGTAAATGGTGGAACTTTTATGGACGTGCAGGGAAGCGCCAGCGACCGGTATTTAATTCCGAACTTAAGAGGAGATTATGATTTGATTGAAACCATGGGGCTTGAAGTGATTGATGGGCGAGCTTTTGACCGCAACATAGTAACAGATACCACTGCCATTATAATCAACGAAGCAGCCGTGCGTACTTTTGGATGGAGCGATCCAATTGGCAAACAATTGCAGCCTATTAATGGGCCAATCTATAACGTGATTGGGGTGGTAAAAGACTTCCACTTTGAATCGTTGCATCAAAGCATTGGGCCTTTGGCCTTGATGGCCTCCGACTTGCGAAACGGAGCCGGACTTATGGTATTAAAAATGGGCAACGAAAATGTGGCTTCAACCATGGCTACTATAGAACAAGCCTGGAGCAATTTTGTGCCTCAGCGCCCTCTACAACTCACCTTTGTAGATCAGGAGTTTGGGGCACTGTACGAGGCAGAAAGAAGGAGTGGCCGGTTGTTTTCTTCCTTTGCGGTACTGGCCATAGTTATAGCCTGTTTGGGAGCTTTCGGACTGGCGGCATTTTTGGCTACTCAACGCAGAAAGGAAATTGGTATTAGAAAAGTACTTGGGGCTTCAGTGAGTAGCATTGTTCGTCTGCTGAGTATGGAGTTTGTAAAACTCATATTGTTGGCCAATCTCTTGGCCTGGCCTTTAGCTTACTATTTAATGCAGCAATGGCTAAGCAGCTTTGCCTATGCGGTGGGAGTTAATCTGTGGTATTTTGGGATAGCCACAATTGTCTCTATTCTGATAGCTCTATTGACTATATCATTCCATAGCATAAGAGCGGCTCTTATGAACCCCTCTCATACATTGCATACGGAATAATCTATTTGGTGAAGAAGGGAGTCCTTATTGTCCTTTTACGATTTGACGAATCTTAAGAAATACAAAACCGAAGATCATCAAATAACCAGTTGCCATTAGGGTAAGTGTTGTTTCAATTGCCATATCTCTTTCTTAATGTTTATTCAAAATTGAGGCATTTGGGCAGGGTATGACTGAGCGATTTGCTCAAATTGTTTTCTACGTATTTTACGTAGACGGCCTATGGTTTACCCTATGGCCTAGGGCTATCTCCACCGTATACGATTAAACTTTTTGGCCTTCACAAAGCTATCGGGGATATTCTTTACAATACTTTCTCTGAGGCTTTCCAGTACCGCTTCTTTATTGAATCCCTTATGTACAGCCAGGCTTATCTCTCGGGTAGGCTCTGGCTTTTCGAAGCGTTTTATGCGCAAATCATCCATTTGATCTATTACTGAAAGTTCAGGTACAAGGGTGTAGCCCATGTGGTTTTTTACCAGGTTGCGCAATGTTTCAATGGAGCCACTTTCATAACTAATGTTTTCCATTTTGGACGAGCGCCTTTGGTTGCAAAGAGAAAGTACCTGATCGCGCAGGCAATGCCCCTGATTGAGTAGCCATAAGCCTTTCTCGGGCAATTGCTCGGGAGTAACAGATCTGCGGGCAAAAAGTGGGTGCTGTTCGGCAACGTAGAGTAAAAAAGGCTCGTTGTACAGCGGGATTTCACGGATGTTGGATTCATCGAGAGGGGTGGCCAAAATACCAATGTCCAGCAGATCGTGTTTGATGTCATGGATAATTTGTTCCGATTCAATTTCCCTTACCTTCAGCGAAATTTTTGGATTGTTATCAGTGAAGTGTTTTAAAAAACGAGGCATAAGATAGGGCGCAACGGTAGGAATTACACCAATGCGGAATACCCCACTCATGGCATCTTTCTCCGTATTTACATAGTCTTTCAAACCATTTACCTCTCTCAGAATTTGGCGAGCCCTATCTATGATCTGTCGCCCGGTTTTTGTCGGTTCTATGGGGTGCTTGGACCGGTCGAAAATCAATGTCCCCATTTCGTTTTCCAGCTTTTTTATTTGCAGCGTTAGCGTGGGCTGCGTAACAAAGCAACTGTCGGCTGCCGTAACAAAATGGCGGTGAGTGTCTAAGGCAACGATGTACTCTAATTGTTGTAATGTCATATTTATGAAATCAATAGAGAGTAAAGGAACATATGAATTCTAAATATAGTTGGATTATTGTATGAGTACAGTAAAAACAGAACTTAAAACAGAAATGCAAATGGGAAAACAAGCAGATTCACCGGTAGTTGAAAAACTCAATCAACTCTTAATTAATTATCAGGTGCACTACCAAAACCTCAGACTTTTTCACTGGAACGTGAAGGGGCCTTTCTTCTTTGTGTTGCACGATAAATTTGAAGAACTCTACAGAGAAGCTGCCGAAAAGATAGATGAGATTGCCGAAAGGGTGCTGGCTCTGGGGGGCACTCCCAAAGGTTCGTTAAAAAACATTGTATCCAACGCACATGTAGAATCTCATGAGGAGATAATGGAGGCCAATAAAATGGTAGAAGCTGTTGTAACGGCCAACAAAATTCTAATTGGCAACCTCAATGAGTTGCTCGATGCGGCCGGTAAGACCAACGATGAGGGAACTACGGATATCTTTACCTCCTATATTCAGGAGCTCGAGAAACAAAACTGGATGTTCAAATCTTATTTACAATAGCCTATGAATTTCCATACCAGAAAATGGGTGAAACCGGAAGACCTTAACCCCAACGGAACACTATTTGGGGGGAGTCTTCTGGCTTGGATCGATGAGGAGGCAGCGCTTTATGCGGTGGTTCAATTGGAGAATAAACATGTGGTAACCAAGTTTATTTCGGAGATCAACTTCATCTCAGCTCCTCGGCAGGGCGATATTATTGAAATAGGAATAGAGGCAGTGGCTTTTGGAACCACCTCCATTACCATGAGGTGTGAGGTGAGAAATAAAATCACCAGAGAAGATATTCTCTCTATTGATAAAATAATAATGGTTAACCTCGGAGAAGATGGTAAACCTAAGCCGCATGGTAAAACCAAAATAGAGTATGTGAAAGATAGACTCTCTTCGTAGTATACGAATGAAGTCCTCGTGTTTAAAAAGATTCAAGAACCTGTTTACTCGTAAGCAGGTTCTTGTGGTATCTTAAGTTTCCCTTATTACCTGTGGCTGTCATAATCTTCCAGCATGCTTAGGTAGCTCATGTAGCGTTCAGGAAAAATTTCTCCGTCTTCCAGAGCTTCTACTATCCGGCATCCGGGTTCGTTTACATGCAGACAGTTGTTGAAACGACATTCACCCAAATGCTCCCTCATTTCAGGAAAGTAATGACTAATTTCTTCAGGTTCCATATCTACCAGACCAAGCTCTTTGATACCGGGAGTATCAATGACTTTGGAAACGCCATCTATATCGAACATTTCGGCAAACGTAGTGGTGTGTGTGCCTTTGTTTGCAAAGGCCGATACCTCTCCGGTTTTCTGTTTTAACCCGGGTATCAGGGCGTTGAGCAAAGTGGATTTGCCTACTCCTGAGTGCCCTGCAATGAGTGTTGTTTTATTTTTGAGGTATGATAGAACCGTGTCAATTCCTTCTTGGGTTTCGAGCGAAATAAGGTCGGTAGTATAGCCAATATGCTCATACATTTCTTGCCATTCATTTACCTTCTCAAGCTCTTTTTCGTTTAGCAGGTCTTTCTTGTTAAAGATAACCAGGCTTGGAATTCGAAACGATTCGGCACTTACCAGAAACCGATCGATGAACCCCTGGGAGGTTCTCGGAAATGACACCGTAGCCAATAAAAGTGTTTGGTCTAGATTAGAGGCCAGTATATGCGAAAACCCACTCTTACGTGTAGATTTCCTGATCAGATAGTTTTCTCTGTTTAAAATGCCCGTTATAAGCCCCGTATTTTCATGCTGTTCATCAGGCTCAAGTTCAACAAAATCGCCCACGGCAATGGGGTTGTTTACTTTTAACCCTTTTTGCTTGAATTTACCCCTTAGCCTGCTTTGGTAAACTTTTCCATCTTCGGCTTTTACATCATACCAACTGCCGGTCGATTTGTATACCTGCCCCTTCATTGTAAAATCCCTTTTAAATGACGCATTATTTTTTCCGTGGCTCCGGCATTTTCAAGCACATAGTTTTGGCAAATGGTCGAGGCAACTTCTCGTTCTTCTTTATTCATTAGTTTTTTTAGAGCCTCATAGGCCTCCTGCTCATTGGCAATGGCAATAGCTCCTCCAAGTTCAATAAGTTCGGTAGACTCAGGAAACTTTTCCAAACCCTTATTGCCAAATGTAACCGGCAATCCAAAGGCAACGGCTTCGAGTATGTTGTGTAGCCCATCTCCAAATGCTCCGCCAATGTAGGCAAAGTGGCCATATTGGTAAACGGAAGAGAGCATTCCAATGGTATCTAATATGAGCACAGCAGTGTTTTCTAAGTTTTTGCTGTCGGTGTACAGGCTATAATCTACCGATAGGTGCTTGGTGATTTTATTGAGAGCTTCCGGCTCTACAAGGTGAGGAGCAATAATCACTTTGATCTTTCCGGAAAAGTCATGGATGAACCGTTCAATTACCAGCATATCTTCTGGCCATGCGCTACCCACAATCAGGGTAGTGTAATCTTTCGTCCAGCGTGCAATTTCCGGGTAGTGCTGAGGCTTAGATATGGTTTGAATCACCCTGTCGAATCGGGTGTCTCCAGAAACAGAGGCTCGATCTATTCCTATGGACTTAAGCATTTGAAGCGAAGACTGATTTTGTACAAAGAGGTGGTCGAACCTATGCAGCATTTTGCGGTAAAAGGCCCCATACTTTTTAAAGAAGATGTGTTTTGGAGTAAAAAGTGCAGAGATAGAAACAAGGGGGACTCGCTGCTCGCTGCAGGCCTTAAGGTAGAAATGCCAGAATTCGTATTTTATGAACACCGCCATTTCGGGTTTAAGAGTCTCTACAAATCGCCTGGCATTTTTGGGTGTATCTAATGGAAGATAACATACCCAACTGGCTACGGGATGGTTTTTTCGATGCAAAAAGCCGGAGGGTGAAAAGAAACTGACTACCAGTTGGTGGTTAGGGAATTGTTGGCGCACAGACTGCATCACCGGCAGCCCCTGCTCGAACTCTCCCAACGAAGCCGCATGAAACCAAATCACGGGCCCCTGGTGTTCCGCTTTGAAATGTTCTAGCTGAGGCCATATCTTCTGGCGGCCTCTCACAAACTCTTTTGCTTTAGTATTGAACATGCCCGCCATTCTAATAATGGCTCCATAACAGTATATGGCAATGGTATAAAGGGCAGACATTCTGTTTCTTCAGGATAATAAGCCCCAAAGATAGAGGCTTTGTCCGATCCTTGGGCTAATTCTTTGCGCTCTTATACCGCGCATGTATTGCTCAATTAAATTCGATTGAAAAATTCGTAACTTGTTGAGGCAATTCAAACTCAATGAAAAAGCTATTTTTTGCTTCCCTTATACTTTTTTTAGCGGCTTGTACAGAAGAAGGTCCTACCATTACCGAACCTGCGTCCGGTTCTTTTCAATTCAATATTTCGCGCCATACCATTAATAATTCGGCCACTTTAGAAGCAACGGTGGAGAAGAATGTTGTGCCGGCTCAGGTGTTTAATAGAAATGGTTCACAAATACGATCGATAGAACTGGTTGATCTAAAAGCGACCATACAGAATTACAACAATAGCGGGTCGGCCGAAGAGCGTATGACGCTTATTTTGCAGACCAGAATAGATGATCAGCTCACGGAAATAGGCAGGTTGGAAGAACTGGTTCTTGAAAATAAGTCGGGTATTGTTTTATTTGAAGAAGGAAACAGTAAGTCGGTTTTATCTTCTGCCCAAGTAGGAAGTTTGGAAGCAATTCTCGATAATTACGAACCATTCAGCTTTGTGCTGACCACTCAATTGAACAAGACTGTAGACAGTGACTTCTCTGTCGTATTATCACTGAATGTAAACCTAATGGTGGCCGATGATTGATTTTGTTGAGCCCCAGGCGTTACTTTCCTTTGCTGCACTAACTAACTAAATTATTAACATTAACTATTTAATCATGCAAAAACGTCTTTTACCATTTTTATCACTGTTACTGGTGATTTGGGGATGTGGAGATGCTGGCATTGAGTCAGACATTTCTAAAAATGTGGCTATCGACCCGATTGAAGTTCAGCTATCTGTACCTCCCATTTTTGTTGGACAAAGAGTTGATGAAACTCCACCAATCAACACAAACACCGGAGCCATTGATATATCTGACAACGAATTCAGTGAATATCTGGACGATGCGGAGCGCTTTACCATTAACAAAATTACTTACAGTATTGTAGGATTTCCGCAAAACAGCGAAGCCGATTTGGATTTGAGTATAGACATTGAGATTGGTCAGAACACCCAAGAGTTACTTTCTATTTTGGTGGCCGATGCACAGTCTAATGTAACCGATGTAGTATTGTTTGAAGCGGGAACTCCCGGAAACGTAAACCTCAACGCAATTGCAGACCTGGAGAACGCATTGCTTAATGGCCAAACTTTTGCCATGGATATTGAAATTATAGGCAGAGATGTGCTCTTGAGAGAGGAGGAAGTAAATTTCCAGTTGGTGTTCAAATTTGATGTAACTACAAGAATTAAACTTGACTAATCTTCAACCAAAAGATGATCATGAAAAGAATTAACAGACTTTTAATAGCCGGCCTTATGTTGTTTAGTACAACCTTTGGCCTAAAGGCACAATTGGATTTCGATTCGTTTTTGGAGGCTGGTATTGTAGATGCCAATAAACTTCTTCAAAACTACATGCAGCCTGCCTTCGAAGGTTTTGGCTATGGCCTGGCCAGCGGATGGTACAACACGGCTAAAACTCACAAAACTCTCGGTTTCGATTTGTCTCTGACTATTTCTGCGGCTCGTGTACCTTCTTCGGCCGAGTTTTTCACCTTCAGAAATTCAGACTATAGCAATGTGCGATACGATGGTGGTGCTTCTGTGGATATTCCAACCATGTTTGGTCCCAACCTTGGCGCAGACGATCTGCCACAGCTAACTTTTCTTGACCCCGATACTGGCGATGAGATTGTGAGAATTTCTGCGCCTACCGGTTTAGGGGTTGAAGAAGGCTTTATGCCCTTCAATGCTGTGCCGGTGCCAATGGCACAAATAGGTATTGGTTTACCTAAGGGCTTTGAGCTTAAGCTACGGTATGTTCCTGAGCAAACTATTGAAGAAGACGGTAGTGTGAAGCTTTTTGGTATTGGCCTAATGCACGATATTAAGCAGTGGTTGCCGGGTGAGAAAATTCTTCCTTTTGATCTTTCGGCCTTTGTAGGTTACACCAGCATGACGGCTCAAGCTTTCATAGATGTAGATCAGGATCAGGTAGCCGAGTTCGATGCCAGCTCCCTGGTGGTACAAGCGGTAATTTCTAAGAAAATACTCTTCATGACGGCTTTTGCCGGTCTTGGATACTCAAACTACGATATCGGACTTAATCTACTCGGTACATATACTACCGAAACTTCATCGTTTACTGATCCTATAAGCCTGAGCTACAAGAACAATGGAATAAGAACCAATGTTGGAGTTCGAATGAAACTTCTTTTCCTTACCCTCACCGGTGAATACGCCTTCCAGGAGTACAACACCATGTCTTTGGGTGTGGGCTTTTCTTTCAGATAAGATAAGCAAGAGAAAAGTTAAAAAAGGCTGCTTTGGTTTTACTAAGGCAGCCTTTTTCTTGTGTGGTAAGAAAGGTAATAGGCTTCTTAAAGAAGCGGAGTATATTTTTTCACCTGCCTTTAAAGTCAGGCTTTCTTTTTTCTACAAAGGCATTCATGCCTTCTTTCTGGTCTTCAGAAGCAAATAACATGTAGAAGTTTTTTCGCTCAAAATGGAGGCCTTCTTCCAAATGAACTTCAAACGATCGTTTAACAGACTCTTTGGCCATTTGCACAGCAATGGGCGACATTGCGGCAATTTCAGAGGCTAGTTTTGTGGCTTCTTCCAGATATAGTTCAACCGGCACTATTTTGTTCACTAGTTTATACCTGAGAGCTTCTTCAGCATCGATAAACTTTCCTGTAAGTACCAGTTCCATAGCCTTAGCTTTACCTAAAGCTTTGGTAAGGCGCTGCGTTCCTCCGGCTCCGGGCATCACACCAATTTTAATTTCAGGTTGCCCGAACTGAGCTGTTTCTGAAGCCACAATCATGTCGCAGGTCATGGCCAACTCGCAACCGCCTCCCAGGGCAAAGCCAGAGACAGCAGCTATAATTGGCTTGCGGGTTTTATTTATCTGATCCCAGGTGCTGAACTGATCGACCTTCCACATGTCTATGGTTCCTTTGCCCGCCATTTGCTTAATATCGGCACCGGCAGCAAATGCTCGTTCGTTTCCGGTAAGAATAATTACCCGAACACTGTCGTCATTATCTAGTTCTTTCAGGGCATCGCGCAGTTCGCCCATGAGCTGCAAATTCAGAGCGTTTAATTCTTTGGGTCGGTTAAGCTCAATTAAAGCAATGTATGGGGCGTGATCTTTGGTTACTTTTATAAATTCCATAGGTTTGATCGTTCAGAATGCTAAGTTAAAACAGTATGGTAAAATGGCTCAAGTGAAAGTGTTATTTGTGTGTTTGGGAAATATATGTCGCTCTCCGTTGGCCGAAGGTATTTTTCGGCACAAAATTGAGCAAAAAGGAATGGCCAGTCGGTTTGTAGTAGACTCGTGTGGTACTGCGGCTTATCATGTTGGGGAGCATCCTGATGACAGGTCTGTGGCTAATGCCAGAAAAAATGGTGTGGAGTACGACCATTTGGGAAGGCAACTGAAAGAACAGGACTTCTATCGCTTTGACTATATACTGGCTATGGATGAATATAACCTGGCCGATATTCACCGACTACAGCCTGCCGATGCTAAAGCACAGGTAATGATGATGAGGGCCTTCGACCCAATGGATGAGAACGCCAATGTTCCCGACCCATACTATGGCGGAGAAGATGGGTTTCAGCTAGTGTTTGAAATACTGGAAAGGTCTACCGAACATCTTCTGGCCCGGCTTATGAAAGATCATTCCCTTAGCTAATGCACGATTATTATACCGAATTGCTTGGAAGTATGTTGTTTCAGGTGCTGGGCGATGACCTGACCATTGAAGGTATACTTATGCAAAGTGGTGGCGATATTAATATGGCCGTTTGTGTGCAAACTGCGCACGGTGATTTTTTTGTGAAATGGCACGAGGGAGGGTACGAAGACATGATGGAAAAAGAGGCACTTGGCCTTAAGCTACTCAAGAAAGTTCCCGGTCTTAAAGTACCTGAAGTGTTCGGCCATGGCCGCTTGAATGATATCTCGTTTTTGGTATTGGAGTTTTTGGAAAGAGGCAGAGAAGATGAAGTCTATTGGACCCGCCTTGGTGAGGCCCTGGCCGAACTACACCGCGTAAAGGGAGATTGCTTTGGTTTAGACCATGACAATTACATTGGTAGGTTGCAGCAATGCAATAAACCAACTCAAGATTGGGTATCGTTTTTTGCAGAATTTCGTTTGAACGCGCAGCTGGGTCTGGCTATTTATAATCAGCAGGTCAATCAGGAGTTTGTTAGAGATTTTAAGCAGTTTCTGCATAAACTGCCCGGATTAATGCCCGAATCGGAGCCTTCGTTGCTGCATGGCGATCTTTGGAGCGGCAATGCTTTTGGTTCTACCAAGGGCCCCGCGTTGTTCGATCCGGCTGTGTACTATGGTGCCCGCGAAATGGATTTGGCCATGACCCGTCTGTTTGGAGGGTTCAATCAGCGATTTTATGAAGCATATGATGCAATCTACCCCTTGCCCGATGATTTCGATGCTCTGGTGGAAATATATAATCTATACCCACTGATGGTGCATGTAAATCTCTTTGGAGCCAACTCGGGTTATCTGGGCTCTGTCTGGAGAACCATTAAGAGGTATATATAGTCGCTGGTCAATAGTTACAGATCATTCCCTAAATGGCATCAACAATATCTAATTAACTTTATAAACCATCTGGAAGTTATTTCTGGAACGCTGTTCAATAATCACCTGCTTGCCCTGCATCAACTCGTTAATTGTTTCTTGATTGTAGTTCTTTACGGTAATCATTTCCAAGCCCTCGTTGTAGTATATGTTGAATTCTTCCATAAGAGCCGTGCGCAACTGCTCGCGCTTTTTGGGGTTGTCATCCATGCAAACGGTAAAAGTAATGGCTGAATTTTGCATGAGATTAATGGATAGGTTCAGTCGTTTGATGTGCTCAAATATGGTATAGATGTGGTGTTCATTAATGAATGAAAAGTCGCTGATTTTAAAGGAAATAACCGTTTGCTTGTCTTTATGAATGATGGCCGGGTTTAAGTTGGGCACCTGGCATTCTTCGATTACCGTGCCACTGGCTTCCACCTGTTGAAAAGAGCGAACAAACAGTGGAATTTTCTTTTGTGCAAGTGGTTTGATGGTTTTGGGATGAATAACCGTAGCACCATAGTAAGTCATTTCGGCTGCCTCTTTATAAGGCAGTCGCTCATAGAGTTTGGTGTTTTCAAATTTTTTAGGATCGGCATTGAGCACTCCGGGAACATCCTTCCAGATGGTTACCGACTCTGCGTTCATGCAAGTGGCAAATATAGCTGCGCTAAAATCGCTGCCTTCCCGACCAAGTGTAGTGGTATTATACTTGGCATTACTCCCTATAAACCCTTGCGTGAGCACAATCTTGTCTTTGAGTAGCGGAACTACTTGCGATTTAATCATGGCCTGGCTGGCACCCCAATCTACCATGGCCTGCCGGTGTGTGTTGTTGGTTTTTACCACTTTGCGAGCATCTACCCATTCATTGGCAATGCCTTGATGGGTTAGGTAAGCCGAAATAATTTTGGTGGATATAACCTCGGCAAGCGATACGGTTTGATCATAGATAAAATCATAGCCGGTGGCCGAACTGTAGCTGTTTAGCCGCATCACCAATTGCTCGTAAATCTCTTCCAAGTCTTCCTGAAGCTGCTTTTGAGTAGCAATTTCCAGCCCTTTTACAATAGATAAGTGGAAGTTCTTTACGTCTTCAATGGCCTCTTCAAAAGGTTCCTGATCAATGGTTTTTGCTAAAATGGCTTCGAAGGCATTGGTCATTTTACCCATAGCAGAAACCACAACTACCAACTGCTCATTCTGGTGTGCCGCAATTATGCGAGCCATGTTCTGTACCGACTGGGCATCTTTTACAGAAGCTCCACCAAACTTAAATACTTTCAAGTGACCTTTTTAAATTTTACTATTTTCGCGCAAGTTATTAACGTTTGATTAGAATCAAATTATAACTCACCCATGGGAAAAGCTGAAAATTCGAGAATTGCCCTTCCGGTAGGCTCTAATCTCGACAGGTTCATAAACAAGAACCAAGAGGCATTTAAATATGCCACCGGAGAATTGTCACAACTGATTCGCGATTTGGCCTATGCAGGCAAGGTAGTGAACCGGGAAATCAACCGGGCCGGCTTAGCGGGCATTACCGGTGCCTACGGTTCGGAAAATGTGCAAGGGGAGGAGCAACAAAACCTCGATGTAGCTGCTAATATTCGGTTTACCAGAGCTCTCCAAAAAGGAGGAGAAGTAGCCGCTATTATTTCTGAGGAGGATGAGGACATTATTGATCTCAACAACCCCAGGTCTAAATACATTATCGCCATAGATCCTCTCGATGGATCGTCTAATATTGATGTGAACGTTTCTATCGGTACTATCTTTAGTATATATAGGCGTATTTCGCCCCTCGGTAGTCCTGTGCAGATGGAAGATGTGCTCCAGGCGGGTAAACATCAGGTGGCGGCAGGCTATATTTTATATGGCTCGTCTACAATGTTTGTATACACCACCGGCAAGGGGGTCAATGGGTTTACCTATGAGCCAAGCCTTGGCGAATACATACTTTCGCACCAGAACATGAAAATGCCTAAGGACGGAACCATTTATTCGGTAAATGAGGGCTCGTATAATTCCTTTGGTCCCGAGGTAAAGAAGTATATAGAGAAATGTAAGGAGCGCGGATACTCTGCCCGTTACATTGGCTCATTGGTAGCCGATTTTCATAGAAACTTGCTCAAAGGAGGTATTTACTTTTACCCATCTACAAGCAAAGCACCTAACGGTAAGTTAAGGCTTATGTATGAGTGCAATGCCTTGGCATTTATTGCAGAGCAGGCCGGAGGAAAAGCTACTGACGGAAAGAACCGAATTCTCGATATCGAACCGGAAAGTCTGCACCAGCGTGTTCCCTTCTATGTGGGTAGCAAGCATATGGTAGAAGAGGCTTCGAGGTAGTTTGTGGTTCACGATTCATGGTTTATAGTTCATGGTTCACGGATTATAGTTCTTGGATCATGGTTTTCCGTGTCAGTAATGAGCTGATCACAAAGGTGGCGCCTTGCGGTAGGTAGAGAAGTAGTGTCAGTTCACGGAAGAAACAGGGGGGGAGAATAGTGGACAATGGGGGAGCTTGCTTTTGCCTAAGCCAGAGGCAAGCGCTTATTGGTTGGCTACTTGCTGTATTTCTTTCTGAACTCCACTTTTAGCAGTTCGCGTTCAATAATCATCTTGGTAATAACGGAGGCGGGGTTGTCTGTAGAGGTGGCCAGAGCTTCTTTGAGCTTTTCTTCGGAAACATCGATTCTATAGAGCACATTAACCAGTTGCTGAAAGTCTTTGGCTAAGAGGTCTTCTACCACTCGCATGATTTTTAAAAACGCCTCTTCGTAGGTGTACTCCTTTTTTTTGGCCAGTTGCAGGTAATCCTTGTCGAGCTGAAAATCCTTCTCGAAAAGCTTTAAACTCTGCTTGATATCTTTAGAATCAGACATGATCAAATTTAGGTAAAAGAGTTTTTCTAATTGTTAATGGGTGTATTAAGAAAACGAAAAATGCCACCGCTTTCGGGTGGCACTTAGTATGTTTTTGGTTATTTCATCGTCACCCTGAACCTGTCTGCCGAAAGGCAGGCTTGTTTTATGGTCTTTGCATGCTGAAAGCTAGATTCTGGAATAAATTCAGAATGACGACTACTCGGCCTCTTTTTCTTCTGGTGCTTCATCTGCCGGCTGCTCCATAAAAGATTCAGGAGCTATTTTGGCCAACAGGTTGTACCAGGTAACCAGTTTTTTGATGTCAGACACATATACGCGGTCCTCATCATAGTCGGGTAATATGTGCTTTAAAAAAGACTTCAGCTCTTCTCCGTCTGAGTTTTTATCCAGTCCCGTATCTCCTTCAAACTCTTCATGAATTTTTCGCATTACTTCAATAAGAGGAGTTGAGCCTTCCTGGGTATGGGTGTAGATAGAGATTTCAGATAAAATTGAAACTCTGGCATCGGCCCCTACTACCAGCTTGGTTTTCTTATCATCGAGCGATTCTAAAATTACACCTGCTTTAGAGGGTTTCAGTACCTTAAATAATCCGCCTTTTCCGGCTACTGCTGCTATCTCACCAAAATTCATATTGTTCTCAATTTATGCGGCAAAGTAAGTTTTAGTACAATCGAAAGACAAACAAAAAATCAATTTTCAAGAAGTGATTGTATATAGCTTGTGAGTTGTTCTTTACCCAGGCCTGTCTCAGAAGAGGTCAGAAAAAATGGAGGCAGTTCGGCCCAGTCTTTTTTCATCACCCTCTTAAACTTGGCCATGTTTTGTTGCCCCTTGTTTACGGATTGTTTATCGGCCTTAGTAAACACCAAAGCGAAAGGCACTCCATTTTCTCCCAGCCAGGTAATAAATTCCAAATCGATTTTTTGAGGGTCCAGCCGTGAGTCAATCAACACAAAAACAATCTGCAAGCTCTCTCTGTGAACCAAATAGTCTTCGATCATCAATGCCCAGGCATCTCTATTTTTTTTGCTGGTTTTGGCATAGCCATAGCCGGGCAAATCGACCAGATACCAAGAGTCATCGATCAAGAAATGATTGATGAGCTGTGTTTTGCCGGGTTTTCCTGAGGTTTTGGCCAGGTTCTTTCGCCCGGTGAGCATATTAATGAGCGAAGATTTCCCCACGTTAGATCGACCAATAAAAGCAATCTCAAACTTATCCGGTTTTGGGCATTGGTCGTAGCTGGGGCTGCTTATCAGGTATGTGGCTTGTTCGAACATTTCGCAAAGTTAGGGCTTATTCTCTGTTTGCCATCAGGGTAAAAACCTTTCAGCTCTATCTTGCTATTCGTTTCCCTCGCAGAGAACGCTGTGAACAATTGGCCTGATGCCATGCCGGAAAATACGGCATTAGAGCTACATCCAAATAAACACTGAATGGGAGTGTAGCCATTCCTTTTCTGTAGCCTTCCCCAAAATAGGCCGCATCAGGCATTGGACAACAAGACTCCACTTGAATATGCAGCTTGAAAACGTAAGAACTCTATTTTTAACTGGATCAAACCAAAGAAAAGCTTACAAGTACATTTACTGATTAGATTACTAATAGTTAGAATGGGCTATTGATCTAACTCTTTCAGTTCAATTTTACGAAAATAATAATTTGATTCTGTTGGTTCAGTAGGTATAGCATATATGTACAATCCGTCTTCTCTAACCCAAAGATAGTTTTCATTTATTCTTTCCTGTAATGCAAAAAATTCATCGTTAGCAACTACTTTTAGGTTGGCATCAAAAGTTGTAATTGAGATTTTCTTTTTATTATAAACTTTTGCGAATTCCTGAGGGTCATTTATTGGAGTCTGTATATCAACAAAAGTTCCTATTCTGTAAAATACATTTCTCCATTTATCGTATATTATTTTTAAATAGTGGCCATTGTTGAGCTGGTCTAGTGCATCTTGGTAAATATCATTACCTCTTTTACCTTTTGATTCACGTATTTTCGAATTTCCAATAATCTTTTTTGTTAACAAATTCCCATTTAAATCATAAACGTATACAAACTTTGATTTGCTAAAGTTCATATAAATTTTATTCTCTCTAACTACAAAACTATGTTCTGAATCATTAGATGACCATAGTCTACCATGATATTCCTCTGGAAAGTTAATAATTTTAGAAAAGTCACCTGTAGTTAAATCGTAGACCCCTATGGTTTTAACATTCTCATAAGTACTTGTTATGTTAAAATCAGCATATTCAGCCAAATCGAAATAGATTTTACCATCATGAATATCAACTGAGGACGATTTTATTTTACTGTCTACAGCCAGCATTGGGTTAGCTGCGTATTGATACTTTTTTATTATCGACCCATTAGTATTTATTTTAAATATATATGGAGCAATTACTGGAAGAAATAGAAACTCTTTCTCATTTATAAACGAATAGGCTCCTTCGCTATAAACTTGGTTAGGTCCAGTTGTATAAAGTGTTGTTTTTGACCAGAAATCTGTTCGGTAATTGTAGCTTACTATTTCTATTGTGCCTTCATCAACAGTCGAATATGAGAATTGGTTGTCGTAAATGTTATGAAAGGGCCTAGATGTATTACCTAGATGATTAATGCTGTCGGGAAGGAAAATGCTAATAGTATCGGACAGAATTAAAGTAGAGTTCAATTCTTCATCGTAGCTTTTAATTGTGTTTTTGGTACAAGAAAATGTAATAAAAATAATGAGTGATAATATAGATAAAGTCTTCATCATAAGAATAAATAAAATAAGAATAAGATTAGTTTGCTCTAATCTTATTCTTTAAATAAAAATTACTGCTTGTTTGGATCAAACTCTGGCAACTTTAATGTTGCAACTTTTGTCCTAAAAGCAGCTCCTAGAGTCGTACACTGGTTACCAATAGCGTTATAACATTCTTCGACCCAATAAACTGACAGTTCTTCCATTACCAGTTGAAAGTACGCATGCTTGGCAAATTCGTAGTTATTATTTTTTCTGAGCTACTACTGTGTTTTTTTAAGCATAAAAATTGCAGTGATTCAAATTAATATTATTATACTAATAATTTTATTTTTTTATGAGGTTTATTTAAAGTTTATTAAAGTAGGAAGTGCATAATAAACAAGTCCACGTGCTTTTGAACCAGGCAATGTGCATGAACTTCCTTTTTCGTTAGTACATTCCGTTGCAAGCCATACGCAAGGGCTATAACCACCCAAGAGGTCAGTTTCCATACATGCAACAGATTTATATTTTAAATTCAGACTGTCCTTGTAAATTATCACGTGGAATTGCTGTGAATAGTACAAGGCAAAATAAAACCAGCAAATTAGATTTTTTCATTTTTACTTTTTTATCAAACCTACTCTCTTTCAGGGTTTTCGGCATTCCCTTTTGTTGCCCCGAAGAGCGGTAACAGACACAATAGTGAAATTGAGAAATGAATTCTTGGTGTCGGTATTGTGCGTTTGAATTGTTCGTGTGCCAAGTGGCAGGATGAACTTCTGTCTTTCTCCGGAATTGAAAGTTAATTTAATGTAGGGGACGATCTTTTGTATCAAGAAAAAAATTTAAATGCAACTCATTGAACTTTAACCCAAATAGAGTATGATATGTCTTCTGTTTCCATATAGTTCTTCAGAGCTTTTGTTTATTCAGTAACTTTTGCAAATAGGTGTGTCTTCCTGTTTGTTATGTCTTTGGTTTACTGCGAAACCATTTACCTTAGCTTGATGAATAAAACGGGTTCTGGAAAATCATTGGGAGCTTTCAATGTGTTACAGCCCTCCAAAAGTTTGCTTTCATTGCTTAAATGAGCCTATTCGCTCCTGCTCAATTATGAGCATCAACTTTTGGAGTGGGCTCTTCTTTTTAAGTCGAACTTAGGCCCAGGTGAATTCAATACTAAACTGTTGAATCATGCGGCTGTTGCTCAAAGGGCCATGGGTATGATCTGCCATAACTCGCAGCTGTGGTATCACAAACCATTCTGGGTTTTGCTTTCCATACTAAACCTGTACCTTTGCAAATCCTTGATATTGAGGATTAATCAAAAACAACAAATTATGCCAAAAGCAAAAAAAGGCGATAACGTAAAAGTGCACTATACCGGTAAGCTTAAAGATGGAACCATTTTCGACTCTTCTAAAGGTCGTGAACCATTGGCTTTTCAGGTTGGTGCCGGACAAATGATTAAGGGTTTTGATGCGGCTGTTGACGGTATGGAAATGGGAGATACTAAAGTGGCTGAAATTCCGGCTGCTGAGGCTTACGGAGAAGCAAGACAAGACCTGATTTTTGATGTGCCTAAGACAAATTTGCCGCCCGATTTAAAGCCAGAGGTAGGTCAGCAATTGGCCATGACTCAGCCCAACGGTCAACAAGTACCCGTAACCGTAGCTAAAGTTGAAGAAGACAAAGTAGTAATAGATGCCAACCATCAATTGGCAGGTAAAGACCTGGTGTTTGAAATTGAGTTGGTTGAAATAGCCTAGCTATTCTAAGAGTTCATCCGAAGGGAGGTGTGGCAGTGTTCGCTATTGGCTTTCGCAGTAAAGAAAGTTAACTCAGGCGCGCTGAAATGCCTCTCTTTTTAGTTTGTGAGCGATCGCTTTTTGAGCAATTCATTTATCATGTAATAGAGCATTTGTTCTTGTCCTACCATTTCGTCCATAACCAGATTTAGCTGAATGAGCGTAGTTTCCAAATGTTCTTTCTCGTGCGTTTGCCGATCCATGTACACCTCCAGAAACTTGGCAGTGGTGTTTTCCATCAAGATTTTTTGTAGCCCATAAATTCGGGTAAAAGCCTGAACTTCTTCAAAATCAAAATCGGAAGCCGCTTTTGTAGATTTGGCCGCTTCCCAGGCTGTTTCGGTCAAAAGTGCATCAATTAAAACCTGGCCATCGGTTATCACTTCAAAATCCATTCGTGGGCCTTTCACCAAAAGCTGTCTCACACTGTCTTGCTCATTGGCCACCATATTTCTTATTCTATCTCTAATTTTTCCATGGGTTTCAGTCCATCGTTTTAGTGTAACGAAATTTTCTCCCAACTCCTGATAGATGTAATCAAGAGCCTTTTCCTTCGCCTTTTCGGCCTTGCTTTTTTCTACCAATTGGCCAATAAAAAGAGCGAAGAGCACACTGAATACAATTAAGAACCCTTCGGTGAAGAGTTGCTTGATGCGATTGGTTTTAGGTTTCATAAAAGGTTTTTCAGGTTCTGGTTAAAAAAAGACCAAAGAGTCTGTTGAAAAAAATCCCAACTTGGAGGCAGTGCATGAAAACAGAAAGTGACTCACACACTAAAATAAGCATTACAACGGAATAGGATAATGCTGCTGATTCCAAGCTTTTTCTAACAAATTGCCCAATCCCCCTGTTTCCTTCGTATTATTGCACCCAAATTTGAGCAGATGACAGTAGTGCCTTATAAAGAAAAGCAGTCGGGGAAGAAAGAGCAGGTGGCCGAAATGTTCAACAACATTAGCAGGCGCTATGACTTCCTCAATCATTTTCTAAGCCTTGGAATAGATATTCTATGGCGAAAGAAGGCCATCCGATTGCTCAAAAAGGACCAGCCCAAACAAATTTTAGATGTGGCCACAGGAACGGGAGACTTTGCTTTAGAGGCTTTGGCCCTAAACCCGGATCGGATAGTGGGAGTGGATATTTCTGAGGGCATGCTGGAAATGGGCCGTAAGAAAATGGAGCGCAAAGGTGTTGACCATATTATTGATATGCAGATGGGAGACAGCGAAAAGCTGCTCTTTGATGACAATACCTTCGATGCGGCTATCGTTGCTTTTGGTGTTAGGAATTTTGAAAACCTAAAGCAGGGACTCAGCGATATGTGCAGAGTGTTGAAGTCGGGAGGAAAGATTGTGGTTATTGAATTTTCACGACCAAAACGCTTCCCCATGAAGCAGCTCTACAATTTTTATTTTAAGTCGATTCTGCCGATTATTGGCAAGATAATTTCCAAGGATCAATCGGCTTATACCTATTTGCCGGAGTCAGTCGAGGCTTTTCCTGATGGACAGGATTTTCTCAATATCCTTACGGAAGTTGGATTTAAGAACGTAGAATGCAGGCCACTCACTTTTGGAATCAGTTCTATTTACATAGGGCAAAAATAATTACCCTCTTTTTACTTTGTGTGTGTGCGGCACTGGGAGCCCAGTCCAGAAAGCAAGGGGTTACCTTGCACCGCATAGATAGCGATAAGAAGAAAACCCAGTATGGTTTTTTTCTGGGCGCACATCAAAATTATTACGGTATTCGATATTCTGAGGCCTTTGAGAGCACTCAGTACGACCAGATTCACTCCGTAGTCTCCGAAAAAAGTGCCGGGTTCAACCTTGGGTTTATGGTCAACTTTCGCCTGGCCGATCAGTT
Organism: Roseivirga sp. UBA1976; assembly: GCF_002336325.1. Taxonomy (NCBI): domain Bacteria; kingdom Pseudomonadati; phylum Bacteroidota; class Cytophagia; order Cytophagales; family Roseivirgaceae; genus Roseivirga; species Roseivirga sp. UBA1976. The sequence continues at coordinate 23,394 of NZ_DDDQ01000175.1, forward strand.
TACCCTAAGGCTTGTGCCGGTTAAAATTGGTCTTTATCAGAATACCGTAGCCTATCATAATGTGGATGGTAGCGTAGATAGACAGCTCATAGAATCTACCCGGGTAGAACCCGGAATTTTCTTGAAATACCGCTCCATTCGGAGAGAAAACTCGCGTATGTATATCATTGCCGGAGTGAGTGGTTCGCTTAGAGCAGGCAAAGAAGACCTTGTGACCAACACCGACAGGTTAGAGATAAGAAGAATGGATGCCAAAGCAGAGATAGGCTTTGGGCTAGAGCGCTACTTCGAATTTTTTAAGTTCTCTCCGGAAATCAGGTATGCCAGAGGGTTTATGAATGTAATGAACAACTCCAGCAACTTTTACCATGACGGTATTTCGCGTATTACCACCCATAATTTTTCACTGTATCTCCATTTCTCCGATTAATGCGCCTTTGCTTCTAAGAGTTTTTACCGGCAAGTGTTTCATGTAATTTCCACATAGCGCTTCATCTATTTTCTATTAACTTGGAGCTTTACTAGCTACAGAAACGATGCAAAAAACAGCTTTGATAACCGGGGCAAGTTCCGGAATAGGTTGGGCCACAGCCCTGGCGCTGGCCGAGGAGGGTTTCCGACTGATTTTGTGTGGAAGAAGGAAAGAGAAACTAGAAGAACTGGCCGGTTTGGTGTCTGTAGACACTCACTTACTGGTGTTTGATGTTCGCTATAAAAAAGAAGTGGATGAGGCTCTGGTAGCCCTGCCTGATGGTTGGCAAACGGTAGATGTTTTGGTGAACAATGCAGGCAATGCCCACGGGTTGTCTAAGTTGCACGAAGGCAATGTGGAAGACTGGGACGCCATGATAGATATTAATGTTAAGGGCTTGTTGTACATGACCCGGGCCATAGTGCCGGGTATGGTAGAGCGGCAAACCGGGCATGTAGTCAATGTAGGCTCCATTGCCGGTAAAGAGGTGTACCCCAATGGCAATGTGTATTGTGCATCAAAACATGCCGTAGATGCCATCAATCATGGCATGCGTATGGATCTGATGGGTACAGGAGTTAAGGTATCGCAGGTTTGTCCGGGCCTGGTGGAAACGGAGTTCTCTTTGGTACGTTTTAAAGGAGACAGTTCCAGAGCTGAATCGGTTTATCAGGGATATGAGCCCCTCACAGCTCATGATATTGCAGACCTTATTCGCTTTATTGTTACACGTCCGGCACACGTCAACATTGCCGATACACTAATTCTGCCAACCGCCCAGGTGGCCTCTACCATGGTGCATAAAACGCTTTAGAATGGAGGAAAATAAAAACGAAGAAAAAAGCGGAATACCTATACCACAGGTTTTTCTCAATACCGATACAGGAGGCCCAATAGAACGCTGCATTCAGTGCGACTATCAGGTTTTGGATGGCGGGCGCCACTACATGATCGAAAAAGTGTTTAAGCGCTATCCGGAGTTTAAAAAGACAGAGGTTTTGTTTGAGTATGCTATATGCAGCAAGTGTTATGAAGAAATGAAAGAAGCCATGTCGGCCGAGAGCATGCAGAATCTGTCGGCTTACATGATGGGCAATATGAACTTCAGCCAGTTGCAACAACGTATGGAAGAAGAACCTGATAATCCGGACCATTGGCTGTCGTCTTGCCTCATAAAAGGCACCCCTAAGGAAGAACTCAGGGAGTATCAGATGGGGGCGTGCTTCAAAGGCGATCGGTTAGTTATGGACATGATGCCTCCCTTTTTAATTGGAGAAATGGCACTTGAAGAACTCAATGCGCTACTGTCTAAAGAGACCAAAGATGAAATGGATGGTTTTATGGGAGATCACTTTGGTATTCCTCCCGAACTAAGAAAAGACTTAATACTTATCTAATGAAGAGACTATTGTTGGTGGTTTGGCTGGGCGCATGCCTTTTGGGCTGTTCTTCCGATACCAAAGAATTGGAAGCGCCTGAAATTGGTGTTTCACTCGAGCTGGCGGAATACAGAAAGTCTGTTCTTTCAGGCATCAATTACAAACTGGAGTTTAGAGTGCCCGAAGAATTTGGTAGGCAAATACAGGCTTTAGAAGAGCTTACCTTCAATTTAGAGGACAATTCCAGAGATCTGCCTCTCGATTTTAAAGTGCCCCAAAGCCACCTGAAAGGTCTTGTGGTGAATGGCAAGAGCCAGCCGCTGGAGATAGTCAACGAACACATTGTTTTAAAGGCCCAAAACTTACAGAAAGGATACAACAAAGTAGAAGTGAATTTTTGGGCTGGAGAAACTTCTCTCAACCGCAAGGAAGACTTTCTTTATACCCTCTTTGTACCCGATAGGGCAAGAACTGCCTTTCCTTGCTTCGACCAACCCAACCTGAAAGCCCGTTTTAATCTTACCCTGGACCTGCCGACTAATTGGAGTGCTATAGCCAATGCACCTGTTTCGCTGGCTCGTATAGCGAATAACCGAAAGAACATAATCTACGAAGAGTCTGATTTGATAAGCACCTACCTTTTCTCTTTTGTAGCCGGAGAGTTTAAGCGAGTATCACAAACGGTTAATGGTAGAACTTTTACCATGCTTCATAGAGAAACGGACGAAGAAAAGGTAGAGCGTAATAAAGACCTCATCTTCTCTCTTCACGCAGCCTCTCTCAAATGGTTGGAGTTATATACAGGTATAGAATACCCTTTCAAAAAGCTCGATTTTGCTCTAATTCCCAGCTTTCAGTATGGAGGAATGGAGCATGTGGGAGCCATACAATACCGAGCCAATAGTTTGTTTTTGGAAAAAGACCCTTCTCAAAATCAGTTATTGGGCAGAGCAAGCCTCATTGCTCATGAGGTAGCCCACATGTGGTTTGGCAATTTGGTGACTATGGACTGGTTCAACGATGTTTGGACCAAAGAGGTCTTTGCCAATTTTATGGCCTCTAAAATGGTCAACCCAAGTTTTCCCAACATCAATCACGATTTGAGTTTTCTGGTGAGACATTACCCATCGGCCTATGGTGTAGATCGTACTCGGGGAGCCAACCCTATTCGTCAGAATTTGCCTAACCTCAATGAAGCGGGGCAAATGTATGGAGCGATTATATACAATAAGGCGCCAATTATGATGCGTCAATTAGAGTCCTTACTGGGAGAACAGGCCTTTCAGTCGGGCATGCAAGAGTATCTGAGAACCTACGGCATGAAGAATGCCACCTGGCCCAATCTGATCGAAATTCTGGATAAAAGAACACAGGTCGACCTGAAGCGTTGGAGCGAGGTGTGGGTAAATACCTCAGGCAGACCGGTATTTGAATTGGAAACAATTAACAACGAAGGGCAAGTCGAATTGCAACTTAGCCAAAAAGATGTTTCCGGTAAAAACAGGGCCTGGCCACAGAGTTTTAGAATGAAGCTCTTCAATGCCGATAAAAAGGATAGAAAAGAGCTGTTAGTGGTAAGTGCCGACCAGCCCTATAAAGTGAAATTGGGAGCCGAATGGGCGAATTTTGAGGCTTTGGCCAACTCCAATGGCATGGGTTATGGCCTTTTTTCCTCATCGTACAGCCTACTTGTGAGTCAGTGGGAACGACTTAACGAAGTAGAGAAGGGTAGCCTTCTCATCAACATGTATGAGAACTTGCTCGAACCGGGCTTTATAGGGAGAGAAGGTCAATACAAACCCACCGAATACATAGAGTTGCTCAAGTGGTTTTTGATGAAAGAGAAAAATCAATTGCTCATCAACCTGGCATTGGGGCAGTTGCGGTCAGTTTACTGGAATTTGATTTCGGAAGATCAAAGGGCCAATCTGGCTCCCGATTTAGAGAGAACCTTGCTGCATTGCCTTAATGATATTCACGAAGATCCGTCAATCAAGAAAATATTCTTTAACACCTACAGCCAGTTGGTTACCACAACAGTGAACTTGCAACGATTGTACAGTATTTGGGCCAAAGATGGTACGGTTCAGATTTCGGGGCTCAACTTATCGGAGAATGATTATATAGGCCTTGCCGAAGATCTGGCCATTAAAATACCTGAAAGAGCCGAAACCATTGTGGTTCAGCAGTTGGAACGTATAAAAAACCCTGATTCAAGAAAAAGATTTGAGTTTATTGCTCCAACACTCTCGGCCAGTGCCACAGTGCGCGATGCATTTTTTGAGACTCTGAAAGAGGAGAAAATGCGCGAAACAGAATCGTGGGTTCTAGCAGCTTTGGGTAATCTTCATCATCCGCTGCGCAGAGATCAGGCCAGAAGCTATGTATTGCCAAGTCTGGAATTATTGCAGGAGATTCAACAAACGGGTGACATATTCTTCCCTACTCGTTGGTTAGATCAGACATTGGGTAGTCATAATTCACATGAGGTTGTGAAAGTGGTAGATGCCTTCCTTGCAAAAAGGCCGCGATACAATGAACAGCTAAAAATGAAAATCTTGCAGTCGGTAGATATGGCTAGAAGGGCTAGCCAAATACTTGACAAAACGGCAAAAAAATAACCCCTCTTTCGAGCGGCTTTTTATTCATCTCATTTTTCTGACTAGATGATGTCACTTATTTAATCTATTGCCCCATTTTATAGCGACTCGGGTTTGTCATTTCAAGAGTAAAACTAAGCTGAGTTTAGATTAGTTCATAATGCATTGCATGAATTTTTTGTGAAGTTATTATGAGTTCTGAATAGATGATGGGATTTGTGAAGAGCTTCAAATAAAACTTGTTTCTACATTTTATCCCTTCGTTTGATACGATCATTTAAGGTCAGGTAATGGAAAGTTAGCAAAATTCTAAGTTCAAGATTTTGCTGGTGTTCAAGAGGAATGAGTGAAGCCAATTGGCTAATACTAGCGGGGCTAATGTCTCCTACGATATTGAGACGATTCAGGTAGTTAGTAACTATTTTAACTTTTTTAGACTTCTTCTTCAAATAGTGAAGTAAGGGGCTCCCTGACTTCAGGTTTAGTAAGATATATGTGGTTCCGTCCGGGCCGTATGATGCAAGTCCGTAGTCCCAGGTTTGAATGAAAAAGTGAGTTTCTAACTTTTGATATAGTTCCTGTTGGGCCGAAAAGTCTAATGGTATTTCAAATTCGGGGTAATTCTCTTCAGTGTATTCTATATACATGGCTATAGGATCTTGCCCTGAGTTCTCACTTAAGTTAAAGAAGGTGCTGAGCTCGTGTTCGAAGAACTCCATGCAGAGTAATATGCTTTCCGTTTTATCTTCATCAAACTCTTTTAAAAGACTCCTTTTGAGTTCGTCTTTGAATAGCTGTGCTGAAGCTTGAGATGAAGTAACGATTAAGAATGTGGCTATTAGTATTCGGTTAACCATGGCCTGAGTTGACTATTTTTGAAGTATCTTTTTCCTCCTGGAACCATTGTTTGGTACATCGCATAGCTCTCCGGAGAGGAGAAATTAAACTATTTTATAGGGTTACTTACTTATGTTGCAAGAAGCGCATTTCTGAACCTTGCCTCCATTTGTGTCTTC
>NZ_DDDQ01000116.1:0-2927 GCF_002336325.1 Roseivirga sp. UBA1976
GTTCGAGTCCCGTCCGTTCCGCAAAAGCCTTAGAGAAATCTGAGGCTTTTTTTATTATCGGACTCTCGGTAAATCAACTTCATTAGTACCTCCCTGCTCTTTTGGGAAATTAGATAACTTCGCGGCATGCTCTCCCAACTGAGTCTATTTGATATTGTTACCATAACTACAGCCGCCTTTGTACTAGGCCTGTCTAAATCAGGTATTAAGGGCATCAGCATAATCATTGTGGCTTTAATGGCGCTAGTTTTTGAAGCAAGAGCCTCTACTGGCATATTGCTTCCTATGCTCATAGTGGGCGATGTGTTTGCCGTAATCTACTACAATCGCCATGCACAATGGAAATACCTTTTCAGGCTTATGCCCTTTATGATGGCCGGAGTAATAGTAGGCACCATTGCTGGCGATCACATGTCGGCTCATGCTTTTAGAAAAAGCATGGCACTGGTTATTTTCATTTCTGTGATTATCATGTTCTGGTGGGATCAGCGCAAGTCAAAGAAGGTACCTCAGCACCTCTCCTTTGCCGGGGTTATGGGACTTACAGCAGGTTTCACTACCATGGTAGGAAACCTGGCCGGCTCTTTTGCCAACATCTTTTTTCTGGCCATGCGCCTACCGAAAGATGCTTTTATAGGCACTACCGCCTGGCTGTTTCTAATCATTAACCTTTTCAAAGTGCCCTTTCATGTTTGGAGTTGGGGCACCATCAATTGGCCCACCCTTCAGGTGAGCTTGACCTTTACTCCGGCCATCTTCCTCGGTCTTTTCATTGGGGTTCGTCTACTCAAACGAGTCAATGAGCAATTTTTCAGAAAGTTTATCTTATTCATGACGGCCGTGGGTGCCCTGTTCATCTACTTTAGTTAATTTTAGCCCAAATTTTCACCGGCTATCGGCAACAACCATGCTCAATAGATGGTTAGATAGCAAACTTTGAAGTAATGGAGCAGACTGATTGGATAGAAAGAGAACTTCAACTGTATAGAACCCAACTCAACAATCACCCTTTATATCAACGATTAAGCAACCTGAACGACATACAGGTTTTTATGGAAAACCATGTATATGCCGTTTGGGATTTTATGTCGCTTTTAAAAGCCTTACAAAACGAACTTACCTGCACTACTCTACCCTGGGTACCAAAGTACAATCCTTCATTGAGCAGGTTTATCAATGAAATAGTGCTGGAAGAAGAGAGCGATGTAAACGAAGATGGAGAGTACATGAGTCATTTTGAAATGTACCTTCAGGCCATGGATCAGATTGGCGCCAATACACTGCCAATATCTCAGTTTGTTGAATGCGTCCGTGCCGGCCAAAACCTATCTGAAATTCAGGAAAAACTAAACCTGAACGATGCAGTAGTACGCTTTATGCGTTTCACTTTCGATGTGATTGAAAGCGGAAAACCCCACCTTATCGCTTCAGCTTTCACTTTTGGACGAGAAGACTTAATTCCGGATATGTTTCTGGAAATTGTAAAATCGGCCGAAGCAAAAGACGGCCACAAGGCTTATAGCAAGCTTACCTACTATCTGAAAAGACACATTGAGCTCGATGGCGGAGATCATGGACCATTGGCTATGCGCATGATCACAGAGCTTTGCGACAACGATGAACAGAAATGGCAGGAAGTGCTGGCCATAGCTAAAAAGGCCCTGAATGCGCGCATTGGTTTATGGGATTCCATTAGCGAAGCCATAGGACTTAAAGAGGCCGAGCCGGTTCTGTAGTAGCATAATATACGCCAACCTCAGAAATGGTTGGTACATTGCGAGCATCAGTAATTCTAAGTTGAATGGCGGTGGTTGTTATGTCGTCTAACCGAAGAATGCGTTTATAGCCAATAGTGGTCTCGCTAGCTACCTGTACCCATTCGTTATTCGATTTGATCCATACTTCGAATGATTTAACTCGCTGCCCTAAAGGAATATACTCCTGAATTAGCAGTCGGTTAAAGGTAACGGGCTCGGAAAACGAGAGATTCAAAGTAGAGGCTACAGAATCGTTTGGTGTGGACCAGTAAGTATCGAAGTCTCCATCGATTACTTTTTCTGCCGAAAACTCAGTACCTCTTTCTGAACCGGCAGTGGCCACGGCTTTTTTGGCCAGGTTGGTACGAAACGTTTCATCGAGCGTTTTTCGCAGATCCATTAAAGCCGCCACATCATTTTCATGGACCAACCCTCTTCTATCTACCGGTAAATTGAGAAGTAGATTGGCGTTTCTACCTACCGAGCGATAGTAAATATCCAACAATTGAGAGAGAGACTTTACTTTATCGTCTTCCGCTTTATGATAGTACCATCCAGGCCTGATGGACACATCACATTCTGCCGGAACCCAATATTTACCGTCTTCGTGACCATATGGCGACTCCTGATAGGGGCCGACTCCCGGTGCAAATTGCTCCTTTCTAAAGGTAGACCAGTTGGTTTTGCCGGCAAAGCCATTTTCGTTGCCTACCCATCGCGTGCCTGGCCCACCATCGCTAAAAATAATAGCCTCCGGCTGCAAGGCCTTTACCAGCGCAAAAGTACTATCCCATCCGTAGTAGGTATTCCTGTCTACGTTGCGGGTTTCATTAGCTCCACCATAATAACCATCGCCCCCGTTGGCACCATCTACCCAAAACTCAAATATGTCTCCATAGTTGGTCAGCAGCTCCTTTACCTGATTGCGGTAATACTCCACGTACTCCGGTTGGCCATAGGCCGCATGGTTTCTATCCCAGGGCGATAGATATATACCCAACTTGAGTCCAAACTCCCTGCAGGCATCGGCCAATTCGGCTACCACATCGCCCCTACCATTCTTCCAGGGGCTATTCTTTACCGAATGCTCGGTATAGGCCGAAGGCCAAAGACAAAACCCATCGTGGTGCTTAGCGGTGAGGATAACACCCTTCATCCCTGCTTCTTTTA
>NZ_DDDQ01000078.1:0-14988 GCF_002336325.1 Roseivirga sp. UBA1976
CCTGAAAAGAGTGCTTCCGGCAGCCCCAAATGTAGATATAGAGTTTAACAAGCCAATAGATAACCTGCTGAGTCAGGTAGAAACCCTAAGTGATATTGCCACTTCATTCTCTTCATTTGCTAAAATGCCTATGCCAAAGAGTGAAAGGCTTAATTTGGTAGAAGTGCTAAAAAAATCGGTAAGGCTCTTTAACGAAGATAAAATGGAAATACAGGCCAATATTCCAAGGCAGCCTGTGTGGGTTATGGGCGATGATCAGTTGCTGGGACGAATATTCAATAACCTAATTCTCAATGCTTCGCAGGCAATTCCGAATGAAAGAGACGGAAAACTGGAGGTAGAACTGGTATTGACCCATAATAAGGCTCGAATTACCTTTTCCGATAATGGAGTGGGGATTCCGGAGGAGATCAGCGAGAAAATTTTTATCCCTAAATTCAGTACAAAGGCAGAAGGTTCCGGGATAGGCCTGGCCATAGCTAAGCGTGGGGTAGAGCATGCCGGAGGGAGTATATGGTTTGAGTCTGTTCCCGATGAGGGAACCACCTTCTTTTTGGAATTCCCATTAACCGATTGATTGTGCAGCGTGGTATTTTCGGCATTCTCTTTTTATTGTTTACTGTAGCCGCCTGGGCTCAGTCGCCTTTCGAGCGGTGCCGATGGATAAAGACCCACAAGAACCCTCAGGTACTCGATTCACTAACCGTATTTCCAGAGTCTATACGAATAGTAGCCCCCGACAGCCTGCAGCAGTTTAGTTTTAATCTCTCTAGCAATTCAATAAGCTTTGAAAACGCTCTTCACGATTCTGTGCGGGTGTGTTATACCACTTTACCCTTCGACTTGCACAGCAAGCGAGCCAATAAAACCCTCGATATCTATGATTCTACGGCTCTTTTCAAAGACGCTATTTTATACAAGCAAGCGCTGGCCATTCCTAAACGCGAAGAAATTGTAAGTACAGAGAACATCTACAAAACCGGTAGTATTTCTCGCGGAATATCTTTCGGTAATCGGCAAGATGTATTTGTGAACTCTACACTCAACCTACAGATGGAAGGACAACTGACCAATGGAGTAAATCTGAGAGCCGTGATTACCGACCGGAACGTGCCCTTTCAACCCGAAGGGAACACCCAACAAATTCAGGATTTTGATAATGTATTTATAGAACTCTATTCCAATGACCAGTGGCGTTTGAAAGGTGGAGATGTAGTGTTACAGAATGGGGCTTCACACTTTTTGCGCTACTACAAAAACGTGCAAGGTGCGCAATTTTCTACCCGATACGACATGAAAGGAGGCTTTAAGGCACAAACTACTGTGGCCGGTTCTGTGGCCAAAGGTAGGTTTGCCTCGGTGAGTATAGAGCCCATAGAGGGTGTTTTGGGACCCTATCGCGTAAGAGGGCCGAACAACGAGCGGTTTGTTATTATTTTGGCCGGATCGGAGAAGGTGTTTATTGATGGAGAACAACTGACCAGGGGTTTTGACAATGACTACATTATAGACTACAACCTTGGTGAAATTATGTTTACCAACCGGGTACTCATTACTAAGTTTACCCGTATAAGGGTAGACTATGAGTTTTCCGATCAGAACTACAGCCGGTCTATTATACAGGCTAGTCATTACCAGCAGAATGAAAAGCTAAACTTTGCCTTCAACTACTACAGCGAAAAGGACAACCGAAATCAGCCATTGCTCTTTGACCTTAGCCAGGAAGAGAAGCTCATACTGGCCAATGCCGGAGACAACCTGAACCAAGCCGTGACCAGCCGCGTAGATAGCGTGGCCTATAATCCAGATCGTATTCTTTACCGCAAGACCACCGGTACTGACAACCTGGGTAATGATTATGATATATTTCAGTACTCCACCAATCCCGATAGTGCTTTTTTCGATGTCCGCTTTTCGGAAGTAGGCCAGGGTAATGGAAATTATCGGCTTAGAAATGCCACGGCCAACGGAAGAGTTTATGATTGGATTGCTCCTCTGAATGGTCAGCTGCAGGGAAACTATGAGCCGGTGGCCCTGCTCCATGCTCCCAACCAGAAATCGATGGCCACATTGGCTAGTGGCATTAAGTTAAACAAAACCGATGCTATTGAAGCAGAAATTGCTTTTTCAAAAAACGATGTAAATCTCTATTCGCAACGCGATAGCGATGATGATGACGGGTTGGCCTATAAGCTTATTCACACCTCCAAAGACCGTAAACTTAACTTCTTACCCAACTATGTGCTCAACTCCAGCCTCTCATACGAGTATAATAGCGAGTCTTTTACCTTTATTGACCGACTCAGGTACATAGAGTTCGATAGAGACTGGAGTTATAATCCCCAGGAATTTAGCACAAGCTTCACCGAAAACATTTTTCAACTCAACTTGAACCTGTCTCAAAATGTTAGCAACGCACTGGCCTATACAATGGTGAGAAGAAAGCGGGGCGAGGCTGTCGATGGTTTCCAACATAGCCTGTCGCTTAACAAGCGTCTGGGGCCATTTCAGTGGAAATCGAGCGCATACTGGATGCATAATGACCAAACTGTATTGCGTTCAGAGTGGAACCGGCTCAACCTCGATTTCTCCTACCAAAGCCAATGGTTTATTCCGGGCTATCGCTATAGACAAGACCAGAATGAGGTTCGCCAGCAAGCGACCGGTGAGGTGGTAAGAACAGCCATGCACTTTAAAGAGCATACCCTTTACCTTAAAAATGCAGATACACTTAAGACGAGCTACGGTATAGACTACCAGACTCGTGAAGACAGGCTACCGGTAAATGGTGAGTTGGTAGATAACAACCAGTCGTATACCTGGAATGCCTTTTTTCGCACTCAGTTCAACCCGTCCAACAGGTTGTATTTGCTGTTTACTTACAGAGAACTTGAAAATTTGAATGCAGTGGCCTCTGACAAGCTCGACCGGACCATTATGGGTAGAATGGACTGGGCTGCTTCTTTTTTTAAGGATATGGTGCAGTCAGATTTAAACTACAACCTGGCCAACAGCCGCGAACTCAGGAGGGAGTTTATCTTTATTCAGGTGCCTACCGGTGAAGGAACCCATACCTGGCGAGACGACAATGGAGATGGGGTGCAAGACCTTAACGAATTTTACCTGGCAGTAAACCCCGATGAGAAGAATTATGTGAAGATATTTGTGCCCACCGATACATTTGAAGAGGCCTTTAACACCATAATCAGCTATCGGCTGAACATAAACTTTCCCAGAGAATGGCTCAGCCAAACCGGTTTACGAAAAATACTGGCCCGATTGTCTAACAGTACTGCATGGGGGCTCAATGCTAAAATTACAGAAGAAGAGCTTGCTAAAAGATTGTGGCCAACCAGTGTGGCCGATGATCAAGTGCTAGGTTATAATGAAAACCTGCGATCTACCTTATTTTACAATAAGACCAACTCAAAGTTTGGAGCCGATGTTGGCTTAGCCAAACTCGAAAATAAACAGCTTTTGGCCAATGGCTTTGAGCAACGCCTCAACGAAGACTTTCGCTACCACATGAGATGGAATGTGAGTAAAGGACTGAATATAGATGTCAATTATGTAGATGGAATTCGCTTGAGCAGGTCTAACGTGCTCACACAACGAAACTACCGGGTAGAGTTCTCCAGTATTAATCCATCGCTTACCATTCAGCCTTCGCGAAACTTTAGGTTCACAGGCAGCTACAACTATAAGTCTAAGCAAAATGTACTCACAGAGGCATCAGCAGAAAGTGCCTTCCTAACAGAGTTTGGACTGAATACACGTTATTCTAAAGCTGTTAAAACCAGCATTACGGCTAGTTTTAAGTATATAGATATCGACTTTGAAGGCGTTGAAACCTCTCCCGTTGGTTATGAACTGCTGGAAGCATTAAGGCCCGGAAGCAACCTCACCTGGAACCTGAACTGGCAGCAAAGATTGAGCAATGGGTTGCAATTGTTGGTAAGGTATGATGGTCGGAAATCTGGTGATAACCAAACGGTACACTTAGGAAGAATTCAGGTAACAGCTTTGTTTTAAGACAAAGACCTGAATTTGCGCATCATTTTGTTAGCAAATACAAAGTCATCGAGTTCCTGAACACCCGAATGCATAATATCATCTGAGTTACCTTCCCATAACTTTTTGGTATTGCCAATAAACACAATATACTCCCCAATTTCCATTACCGAGTTCATGTCGTGAGTCACAACCACTGTGGTTATCTGGTATTCATCGGTGATTTCGGCTAACAATTGATCTATTTTAATAGATGTTTGAGGGTCGAGGCCAGAGTTGGGCTCGTCACAGAAAAGGTATTTGGAGCTATTTACAATAGCCCGGGCAATGCCCACTCGTTTTTGCATACCTCCGCTAATTTCGGAGGGCATACGCTTGTTGGTGTTTTCCAGCTTCACCCGTTTTAGAACAGTATTTACACGGTCTAGCTTCTCATCTTCAGGCATAGTAGTAAGTACATCCAACGGGAACTTCACATTTTGCTCCACGTTCATGGAGTCAAAAAGAGCACCGCCTTGAAAAAGCATACCAATCTCGCGCCTGATTTCCGTTTTTAAATCGCGGTTAGCGTTAATAAAGTCGCGGCCATTGTAGAGAATCTCCCCCGAGTCAGGTTTGAATAGCCCCACAATGTTTTTAAGCATAACGCTTTTTCCTGAGCCACTTGCACCAATAATTAGGTTGGTTTTGCCCTGCTCAAAAGTAGCGCTGATGTCGTTCAGCACCGTTTTATCTTCGAACGATTTGGTAAGGTTCTTTACTTCAATCATCGTACAAGCAGTAGTTGAGCCAAAACAAAATCACTAAGTAAAATAGCAATGCAGCTCACGGTTACCGCCCGTGTGCTCGATTGCCCTACTTCCAGCGCCCCACCTTTGGTATAATAGCCCATAAAGGCAGAGATTGATGATACCAGAAAACCAAAAACTACTGACTTTATAAGGGCAAAGGTTACACTAAACTCATTGAACTCCGTTTTTAACCCCGTAAAGTAGTTGGCCGGACTTAATACTTCAGTTAATTCGGCCACTAAATAGCCACCGGCAATGGCAAGAGAACCGGCAAGAATGACCAGAAACGGATACATGAATAGAGTAGCCACTATTTTGGGTAGAACCAGATAAGAAACTGAATTGATACCCATCACTTCCAGAGCATCGATTTGTTCGGTAATGCGCATGGTGCCCAGGTTGCCGGCAATGCTTGAACCAACCTTGCCGGCAAATATAATGGCCGTAATAGTGGGGGCCAGCTCAAGAATGGTTAGGTCTCTCACTACCAAACCAATTACGCTGTCCGGAATAAGCGGATTGAGCAGATTATAGGCCGTTTGCAAGGTAGAAACAGCTCCCATAAAAATAGATACAATAGAAACCAGGACAATGCTGTTTATACCCACGTAAATGCACTCATCGAGAGTGAGCCTCACATAAGTGCCGAACGTTTCGCGGTTGGTGAAAAGCTTGCCAAGAAATAAAATATACCTTCCTAAGTTGCTCATAAAGCTCAAAAAACAAGGCCTGATGGTCTTGCCTTACAACGGCAAAATAACAAAACTTGTACGAATGCCTTATGGTTCATTCAATTTAAGTCTTCTTCTTCCCAAGTACAAAGAAAGCATTTTGATGTGCCTCTATTCAAAAGTACCTTTAGGCCATGAGAAAACTTGCGGTAATTAGTAGTGGAACAAAAGGCATAGGCAGGGCCACAGCAGAGAAGTTCTTCTTCAATGGATTCGATATAGTGACCTGCGCCAGAAGTGCAGACGATTTACTCCAGCTCAAAGAAGAACTTGAGGAAAAAGGAGAGGGAGAGGTTTTCTTTAGACCCACCGATATGGCCAGGAAAGAAGAAGTGCTCTCCTTTGCGGCCTATGTGAAGGGGCTGAACAGACCAGTTGAAGTATTGCTCAATAATACAGGCCTTTTCTTGCCCGGCTCAATTCACACAGAACCCGAGGGCAATCTGGAGAAAATGATAGAGACCAACCTCTACAGTGCCTATCACCTTACCAGAGCACTGGTAGATGATTTGAAGGCCAGAAAACAAGGGCATATATTTACTACCGGGTCTATTGCCGGTATTACAGCTTACCCTAATGGAGGCAGCTACTCCATTTCCAAATATGCACTGCTCGGTTTTACCAAGTGTTTGAGAGAAGAACTTAAAGAACATGGTGTACGGGTTACCTCTATATTGCCCGGGGCTACTTACACCGCCAGTTGGGAAGGAGTAGATTTACCCAGAGAAAGATTTATGAAAGCCGAAGATATTGCCGAAGCCATATATGCAGCGCATAGCCTATCGCCACAAACGGTGGTAGAAGAGATTGTACTCAGGCCGCAGTTAGGCGATATATGAATTCATTAACAAATTCTCTCATTTCGGGTTACCTTTGCAGCAAGTAAAAAACTTATGGAGCCGACCATCTCGCTAGCTAAAAAATACTGCAACAGCCTTGTCAGCTACAGCCGGAGAAAAACTATTCCCGTTCGAGTAGGTGAGGTGATTATTGGGGGAGATAATCCCATTGTTATTCAGTCTATGACCACGGTCGATACCATGGATACGCAGGGTTCGGTAGAACAAGTGTTGAGAATGGTAGAGGCCGGTTGCGAGTTAGTAAGAATAACTGCTCCAAGCCTCAAAGAGGCGGAAAACCTGAGAAACATTAAAAAAGAACTCAGAAAGAGGGGTTGCCATGTGCCTTTGGTAGCCGATATTCACTTTACCCCCAATGCTGCCGAGCTGGCGGCCCAAATAGTAGAGAAGGTTCGGATCAATCCGGGAAATTATGCCGATAAGAAACGTTTCGAGAGTATTGAATATACCGATGAAACCTACCAGGCTGAGTTGGACCGGATCAGAGAACGCTTTACCCCACTGGTAGAACTATGTAAGAAGCATGGCACGGCCATGCGTATAGGCACCAACCATGGCTCATTGTCCGATCGTATTATGAGCCGATATGGCGATACGGCTCTGGGTATGGTTGAATCTGCTTTGGAGTTTCTTAGGATTTGCGAAGACCTGAACTTCGACCAGATTGTTCTTTCCATGAAGTCCAGCAATGCTCAGGTTATGGTAGAAGCCTATAGGTTGTTGGTTCAAAAACTGGATGAGGAAGGACTTAAGCCTTACCCACTGCACCTTGGGGTTACTGAGGCCGGAGAAGCCGAAGACGGCCGGATTAAATCGGCTGTAGGAATTGGCACCTTGCTAGAAGATGGCCTTGGCGATACAGTGCGTGTATCCCTCACAGAAGAACCCGAGTTTGAAGCACCTGTAGCCCGAAAACTGGTAGACCGATACCGTGACAGAAAAGATCACCGGCCAATACCGGAAATAAATGAATCACCCATCGATCCCTTTCTCTACCACAAGCGATCTTCTCGAGAGGTACTGAACATAGGAGATGTAAATGTGCCAAGGGTAATTGCCGATATGAGTAGTCTAAATACCATTGAGGTAAAAGACCTTAAAAGTGTTGGTCATTTCTATTTGCCGGAGCCCGATAAATGGACCATGAACGATCAAGGTGCCGACTATATCTACTCAGGTAATAAAAGCATTCCGTTTATGCTTCCCAATGGCCTGAAAGAATTAGTAGATTACCCTGTATGGAAGCAGTTGACTGATAAGAAAGGACGTTTTCCGGTATATAATCTTCAGCAATTGGCTCAAGCGGAAGATTGTGACGACCAGTTAAATTTTATTCGCCTGAACGCCTCAGATATTGATGAGGACACCATGATGATTTTGGAAGCGGATAATCTGGTAGTGTTGTTGGAAACAGATAATACACATGCTATGCCCGCTCTGAGAAGGTTTTTCTTCGAGTTGGTAAGAAGAAAGCTCAATATTCCGGTGGTTGTGATCAGAAATTTTGAGGTAAGTGATGCCGAGGCCTTTCTTATTCATGCTTCTACCGACATTGGAGGTCTGTTGGTCGATGGTTTTGGGGATGGTGTAATGCTCACTTCAACACCCCAATCAAACAAAGAGGATCAACTTTCAGATATTAAACTAAAAAATACTACGGCTTTCGGTATCCTTCAGGCAGCCCGAACCCGTATGACAAAAACAGAGTACATTTCTTGCCCAAGCTGCGGACGAACCTTGTTTGATCTGCAAGAAACGACAGCCATGATACGCAAAAGGACGGATCATCTGAAAGGAGTTAAAATTGGGATTATGGGCTGTATAGTGAATGGCCCAGGAGAAATGGCCGATGCAGACTATGGTTATGTAGGATCGGGTAAGGGGAAAATAACCCTTTACAAAGGGCAGGAAGTAATGAAAAGAGGGGTGCCCTCCGAACAGGCTGTAGATGAGCTAATTGAGATTATCAGAGCCGATGGTAAATGGATTGAACCAAAGGCGGTGGAAGTGTAAATGTAAGACTATGTCAGTTGAAGAGCGTAAAGAACAAAAACAGGAAAGAGTAAAACTCACCGCCAAAGAAGCGTTCGACTTTGGACCTGTATTAGGCTATTTCTTTCGAAAAAAAGATCCCAATCGTCCATCAAACTTTAACATTAGAGTAATGCATGGAATCAATAAAATTTCCATCATTATGTTTTTAATTGCGCTCACCGTTATAATAGTGCGTTTTATTTCCCGTATGTAATGTATCTGGACGAATTTAGAGACTATTGCCTGAATAAACCCGGAGTGACCGAAGGGACCCCTTTTGGCCCCGATACGCTCGTGTTTAAGGTTATGGGCAAAATGTTTGCCGTAACGGGGCTCGATACCTTCGAATTTGTTAACCTAAAGTGTGATCCGGAAAGGTCCGTTGAGCTTCGTGAGCAATGGGCTGGCATTAAGCCCGGTTGGCACATGAATAAGCACCATTGGAACTCTGTGTATGTAGATGGTTCCGTACCCGATAACCTCATCAAAGAACTCACAGATCATTCGTATGAACTGGTAGCTGCCAGTCTGCCTAAAAAGGTCAGAGATGAGCTAAAGAGCCTATCGGGAGATCAGTAACTCAGGAACTGAAAAGCGGCTACGCGGCTCTTTAAATCGACCTTACCCGAACCCCAGAGCCCTTAACCAATTAAGTCTGCCAATAAAGGGTTTGCTCTTTAATAGGGTTCTCAAAAGGAATTTTTTCTTCCTGACACTTTTCATACCTGCTACGAATGGCATTATACCACTTGGCTTGCATATCGGGGTCGCCCATAAGCATAAGCGGAGGGTTGTTGTTAAGCCCCTCTTTCAGTTTTTTAAACACATCAACATCTTGTTGAATAAAGCTGTTGGCGAAGCGATAGAATATGGGCTTGAGAGGTTTGAACCACCCTATGTCCGTATAGACAAACTGTGTTAGTTCAGTTTCCTGATCATTCACAGGGGTGAGTGTGGTCATAATTACAATATCGTTTTCGCCCACTTTCAGGTGCTCAATGCGTATGCCTGGCAATTGAAAACTTATTTCCGTGGTCTGTTCCTTCTTTAGAATTTTGTAAGCAGCAGAGTTTTTAGATGGAGCATGCCTTACCATGGTAAATCCCAGATGAGAAGGAGCAAACTTTTTTTCTTTTAGTTTGAGATTGGTCTTTTTTCTAAAAAACCAAGACTGGTGCACAAAAGGCACATGAGCAGGATCTATTAACCCAATTACCGAATGATCCAGGCCACAATCCATTCTCTTGGCTGTTACCAGATCGAAGGACTTACTTTGATCTAATGGAAAATGTGGAAAGAGGCTTTCATCCATATCTTCCGGTTTGCGCATGTCTTTGGGCATATAAATAAATACAATGCCATGCAGCTCACGAACCGGATAGTAGGGGGCTCTTATTTTAGAAACATCCAGTGGTGAATGAGGTGGCAATGCCGGAATTTTAGAGCAAACTCCATCGGTCTTAAAGCGCCAACCGTGGTAGCAGCACTCAATTTCGCAACCGTCAAAGTGGCCATAGGTCAACGGAATGCCGCGGTGTGGGCACTGGTTTCTTAAAGCAAAAGGGTTGCCCTCATTGTCGCGGCCAAGGCAAATCTTTTCACCATCAATCTCCTTTTCAATTGTTTTTCCTTGTTTTAATACGCTGCCATGACAGGCGACATACCAGATGTTTCTTAGGTTTTTAGACTTTACCGCACTCATTTCTGTACAAACATACATATTCCTCAGGTACCCGAATGTACCTGAAAGGCAAACAAAATCGGAGTTTTAGTAGTGTAAAACTATATGTAAATTGTTTATCAGTCATTAGCAAGTCCTATGAAATACATTGTTTCTCTCTTAATATTTCTGAGTGCCTTTTCACTAAATGCACAAATAGAATTGAATCAGTTGAATTATGGGGGTGGCGGTAAGTATACCGACCTGATGGCCGTGATTAATCCCAGCAATATTAAGGGAAGCCCTTTGGGTTTTGATGAGTGGCGCAAAGGCCGCTTTGTAGTGGTTGGGGGCGATACTTCTACCTACTTTCTCATTAACTACCATACGGAAAAGGATCAACTCTATTTGAAGAAAATAGGTACTGAAGAAATTTTTGAAACCAATGAAGACCTGATAGAGGTGTTGTTGCTGGAGAACTTTGAGGGTGAGGTAGAAACCTTTGTGAAGGTAGATTGGCATAGTTTTAAGCGTTTTCCCGATTACAGCAAGTATTGCCAGCAGCTTATAATGAAGGAAAATTTTCAGTTGATTAAATACCGCGATAAAGTATTGGAACGACCCGATATGAAGCAGGATAGCTACTCCGGGCCTAAAATTGAAGAATACGTTTTAAAGGAGCGCTACTTTTGGCGCAATAGCGACAAGCAGCCCTATGAAGAAATTAGTCTCTCGCGTAGTTCGCTAAAGCTTATTTTCTCAGAAACTCAGGAGGAGCGAATGAAGCAGTATCTCAAAAAGAACCGCGTAAAATGGAACCGCGAAACGGAAGTGCTGCAAATGTTAGAGGCTATACTCTAACGTTCGATTATACCTTTTAAAACCTCCAGTTGTCCATCTATTGCCGGTACTTTGGTAATGCCCAGGAGTTCGGCTATAAGCGGGTATACATGCACATTTTCAAATTCTTCGATCACCAAACCCTTTTTAATGTTGGGGCCATTGGCATAGAATATAGCCCCCATAGTTGGAGTGGTTTTAGGGTCGAACCCATGTTCGCCTCGGGTTATATTATTTTCAATGTTGTGTTTAATTCTGCCTTCAGAACTTATGTAGTGGCCAGGTTTCATCACTAAAACGATATCTCCAATACGTGAATGCGTTCCGTAATGCATATGTGGTGGTAGATTTTGCTTGTAATATACCTGATAAGCCCCTTCGTGTTGTTTTAGCCTTTTATAGGTTTGCTGCTTTATTTGTTCATCGTTTACATAAAAATGGGCGTGAGGGCCATTGTTTATCATTCGAACCTCCTCATTGTTCAGGCCTTCAAGCAGTTTACCGGCCTCGATGTATTTTTCCTTTTTGGGCTCAATAGGTTCCATGCCATGGTCAGAAACTACTATGATATTAATGGGTAGGTTGAGCGCATCGGTTTGCTTCTTAAGCATGCCCAAAAGGCGATCGGCTTCCAGTACCGCCTTCTTGGTTTCTTCATGATCAGGTCCATAGGCATGGCCGGCATTATCGACCAGCGAAAAGTAGAGCGATATAAAGTTTGGTCGTTCCGGGGCCGGCAGTTTCAGCCAGTTTACAACCTGCTCAATTCGAGGTTCGTTGGCCAGATTGTCGTCATATATCTTATAGTATGTAGGGAATTGCCCCTGAACAGGGGCTTCAGAGCCTACCCAAAAGAAGGAGGCCGATTTCATGCCATTTTGCTGGGTAAGCTGCCAAAGGGGGAGGCCACCGTAAAAGGCAGGGTTTTGCACTCGTTCTCTGTTGCTTATTCGGTATATGAGGTCCAGATCGCTATCGTAAAAAGTATTGTCCACCAGGCCATGGTTGTCTGGGTAAAGTCCTGTTACCAGGGTGTAATGATTGGGGAATGTTTTAGAAGGAAAGGAGGGAATCATGGCCTTTGCTGCTACACCATTTTTTATAAATGACTTAAAGTTGGGGGCATCATATTTTTCTACATAGTCATGCCTGAATCCATCGAACGATACCAGAATGACATAGGGTGTTTGTTCATTAAGCGATTGACCAAGGGCTGTAGAACCAATGACCACCAATAAAATGATTATCTCTAAGTACTTTTTCATAATACGGGTGCTAAACTAAAGGTAGCGCGTCTATTCGACCAAAGCTAAAAGTTAAAATTGGGTTAAGAATTATAGAAGCGGGGCCAACAATCGGCATACCGACTCTTTAAGCTTTTGAAGAATACTACGTTTTTTCCAGTTCTGGAGTCCTAGTTGCACACAGTCGGCCTTATCGGCTTCGAAGGCACTGGCTAGTTGCTGTACCACTTCGCCATTGTAGAAGTAGGCGTTCACTTCATGGTTTAAGTCAAAGCTTCTGTAGTCCATATTGGCACTGCCAACAGAAGCAAAATTGTCGTCTATAATTATCACCTTGGAATGTAAAAAGCCCTTTCTGTAGTGGTACACCTTCACATCGGCTTCCAGCAACTGTTTAATAAACGAACGAGAGGCTGCTTCCACAATCCACGAGTCGGACGATTCAGGAATCATCAGCTCAATAGTTATATCGCTGCGCGAAGCAGTTACTATGGCATCGAGAATGCTTTCGGTAGGAATAAAGTACGGAGTTGCAATGCGCACCCTATGGCGAGCGGAGTTAATGGCTAGAAAGAAAGAGTCCATTATGCTGGCCAACTCCCAGTCAGGGCCGCTGGCATTTATTTGAACCATATCGTGCCCGTGGGTAGTAAAGGTGGGAAAAAAGCTGCTGTCCGGCAGTAACTCTTCCTGTGTTACAAACTGCCAGCTTAGTATGAAGAGAAACTGAAGCGTTTTTACCGCTTCACCCTCAATTTTTATGTGTGTATCTCTCCAGTAGCCGTTGGAATGACCATTGTTAATGTATCGGTCGCTAATGTTTATGCCTCCGGTGAAACCTATCATGCCATCGATTACCAGAATTTTGCGGTGGTTTCTGTAGTTGATCTTACTGGTAAATGATGGGAAGAGTACCGGCATAAATTCTACAATTTGTACTCCGGCACTCACCAGATCGGTAAAGAAGGGTTTGCGTAGTCCCAATGAGCCTACTCCATCTACAATTACTCTTACTTTCACCCCTTCTGAGGCTTTTTGCTTGAGTATTTGGGCTATTTCCTGACCAATGAGGCCGTTTTCATAGATGTAATACTCAAGGTGAATGTGGTGTCTTGCCTCCTTGAGCGCGGTTATTAGTTCAGGAAACTTCTGCTCTCCGTTTTGCAACACCGTCACTTTGTTGTTACGGGTAAGCGGAGAAAGGTCTTTGTTCAAAAAGCGAATTACTTTTTCGTATTGCTCCAGTCCTTCTGGAACCACATGATTTCTGGATTTTCGTTCTACGTGTTGCTTGAAATAATGGTCGCCAAAGGCCTGGTTAATGAGTTGTTTCTTGGCAAATATCTTACGCTTGCGAATGGTTTGCCCGAAAAACAGGTAAATAACTATACCCAGCAAGGGTAAAAGGAGCAATAGCAAGAGGTAAGAATGTGTTTTGAGCGGATTTCTGTTTTCCAACAGAATGTCGATCACCACAAAAAATATGGCTACATAATAAAGTGGTAAAACAAATGGTGAAATGCTCTGCCAAACCTCAAGCATAGGATCAAGATAAGGCCATTCGAATTATTTTCCAGTTTATTTTATGGAATCCACTTAATGTCTTTAAAGTTGGGCTTTCTTTTCTCTAAGAAGGCATTTCTTCCTTCTTTGGCTTCATCGGTCATATAAGCCAGTCGAGTAGCTTCTCCGGCAAAAACCTGCTGTCCAACCATGCCATCGTCTGTTAAGTTAAAGGCGAATTTGAGCATCTTAATGGAGGTGGGGGACTTTTGTAAAATTTCTTGTGCCCACTCATAAGCGGTGTCTTCGAGTTCATCGTGAGGAATAACAGCGTTAACCATACCCATCTCGAAAGCTTCCTGAGCCGAATAATTTCTTCCCAGAAAGAAAATTTCACGGGCTTTCTTTTGTCCTACCATTTTGGCCAGATAGGCCGAGCCATAGCCTCCATCAAAACTGGTCACATCGGCATCGGTTTGTTTGAAAATAGCATGTTCCTTACTGGCCAGAGTGAGGTCGCAAACCACATGAAGGCTGTGGCCACCACCAACGGCCCAACCGGGCACTACGGCTATCACTACCTTGGGCATAAAGCGTATAAGCCGCTGTACTTCAAGAATATTGAGTCGTGGCATACCATCATCGTCCACATATCCCTGGTGCCCCCTGGCTCTTTGGTCGCCACCGCTGCAAAAGGCCCAGCCACCGTCTTTAGGCGATGGCCCTTCGCCAGAAAAAAGCACTACACCAATGGAGGTGTCTTCACGAGCATCTAAAAAGGCATCGAAAAGTTCTGCCACAGTTTTGGGTCTGAAGGCATTTCTTACTTCCGGACGATTGAAGGCTATTCTTGCCACGCCCGTGCCAGACTTCTGGTAGGTAATGTCTTCGTATTCTTTTACGGTTTGCCAGTTTGCTTTGTTCATGCTCGTCTTCATTTTGCCGTGAAATTAGCACTTCGTTT
This sequence comes from Roseivirga sp. UBA1976, assembly GCF_002336325.1. Lineage (NCBI taxonomy): Bacteria > Pseudomonadati > Bacteroidota > Cytophagia > Cytophagales > Roseivirgaceae > Roseivirga > Roseivirga sp. UBA1976. The sequence continues at coordinate 14,639 of NZ_DDDQ01000078.1, forward strand.
TTAAAGTGTGAACTATAATTCTTAGAGATGTAAGCTCTGAAGCAGGGGTAAAAGAAAAGCCTCGCTGATGGGCGAGGCTTTTCCGATAAGATTTTAATGATCCTAGTTTCTGATTGGGTCAGAAAAATCTTTGAAATAGTCTAGGTTAGTTCTGTCATAGACTGCCTTAAATTTCGGCCACTCGTTGCTAAAGAAATCATTAACAATCTGCATGGCTTCATTCATCATTTTCTGTGCGTTTTCTTTCAGACTTCTTTCGTTTGGCCCTGGGGCTGTAAGTCTGGAGCTGGCATATCTGCGAGCCTGACCCAGCCAGTTGTTGGCTGTAGTAAAGCTTTCTCTTGGCACGG
>NZ_DDDQ01000122.1:0-841 GCF_002336325.1 Roseivirga sp. UBA1976
AACCTGTCCCACTTGAATGGGTTTACATTAAAGAGCGGTTGTCTGATGGTCAGGCCCACTGGGTCACCTTGATACAGTGTTTTCGGGTCATTGGGACCCAATAGTGCATAATTATCAAACCTAGCTAAATTGGTTTCGAACGAGACCGTGGTATTGGTCCAGGGTAATACCTGCTGTAAACCCAACGACAGATCGGAAGTATTCTGGTTAACCGTTCTGTATTGCACCGAACCATCCTCTTGAACAATAGGTGTGGCTCTATTTACATAGTTGGGCAAGTTTCCTGTAAGTAGCAGCTGTGGCCTAAGCTGAGACTTATAAACCTGATAACTCCAGTACCCTAAAGTTCTAGATGTCTCTGCTTGTTTGGCATTTCTTGAGTTTTCCCTTGCCAAACGAATCGTTTCCTCAAGGGTTAGTACTTTTACCTCTTGAGATAATGCTATTCCCGTCAGGCAAAAAAATGATAGAAGTAAATAAATGACCTTTTTCATAGTGTTAATGTGGTTATTCGTGTCTTAACGAAGTAATAGGATCTTGACTTGCAGCTCTGCGCGCAGGAGTAATTCCGAAGATTAGACCAACTGTTGCTGCTACACCGAATGAAATCACAATTGAAGTAAAACTTATAGCGGTAGGGAAATCGGCCAAATTAGATACAGCATAGGCCAAACCTATTCCGAGAATAACGCCAACAATACCACCAGTAATAGAAATCATAACGGCTTCGAACAAGAACTGCATAACAATGTCTGAAGACTTTGCGCCAATGGCAAGCCTCAGCCCAATCTCTTTTATACGTTCCATTACAGAAGCTAACATAATATTCATAATACCGATA